>DNJW01000108.1:8147-8295 GCA_003488965.1 Lachnospiraceae bacterium
AGATTTGAAAAATCTTTCACTCTTGCCTCCTTGTAAAAAATTTCTATTATGCAGATTAACACTTTTCATCTATTCGGTTATTATCACTTTTTGTGAGTGGATAATTACATCTTTGTAAATAAAATCGACACGGTATGTACCGGCTGGG
>DNJW01000108.1:8627-9009 GCA_003488965.1 Lachnospiraceae bacterium
AAGTACTTTCTGTTGCATTTCCCCAGCCTTTAGCCACATTTTTGCTACTTCCAAGCATACTGTCTATGCCGTAAACTTCATAAGACATTGTATGCCCTTCAGGGCTATTAGAAGAATAATCTAGGGATCCATCAGGATAGTATATATCCAAATATACTGTTGCGTTTTTAACATCATCTTCTAAAAATAAAATATCAAAATCAAACGTCAAAAACCGTATTTCGGATTCTTTCAGATCATCGCTGATTCTATCCATATTTTCGTCAGTATTATACACTCTGTTTACTTTAATTATTGCAGGCCCTGCATACGACTCCATTTGGGAAATTTTTTCAAGAGCTTCTTCTTTTTCCGCCTTAGTATCCTCATATAAACTCTTAGC
>DNJW01000018.1:0-6277 GCA_003488965.1 Lachnospiraceae bacterium
CAGAGCGGAATCATGGAGGTTAGAATGAAGATTTCGACAAAGGGGCGTTATGCGGTCAGGGTGATGCTGGATTTGGCGGCTCATAATACGGGAGAAGCAATTAAGGTAAAGCAGATTGCGGAGCGTCAGGAAATATCGGAAAAGTATTTGGAACAGATTATTTCTGTGTTGAATAAGGCGGGATTTGTAAAAAGCACAAGAGGGGCCCAAGGCGGATACCGGATTGCCGGAGACCCCAAGAATTATACGGTGGGTATGATATTGCGTCTTACAGAAGGAAGCCTCTGTCCTGTGGCATGCCTGGAGGATGAAACCAATCAGTGCGGGCGCTGTGATACCTGTGAGACTCTGGCAGTGTGGAAAGAATTGCATGAGGCTATTAATAAGGTGGTAGACGGAGTTACGATTGCGGATTTGGCAGAGAGGCATATGAAACGGGAGGAAGCCTTAAATTATTCCATTTAAGGGAAAAAAATATTTTTTCCAGTTTACTTCTTTTCTCATATGCATTAAAATTAAGACAATAAATAATAATATCGTGGCAAGGAGGATATATATGACAGAGTATCAAGGAAAGTCTGTTTTTTCTGGAATTGCGATTGGCAAGATTGCAATATTGAAAAAGGACGGCCAGAGTGTAAAGAGAACCCATGTGGACGACACGGCAGGAGAATTAGAGCGGGTAAAGGAAGCGAAGGAAAAAGCCATTGAGCAGCTGAAGGTTTTGTATGAAAAGGCAGTAAAGGAAGTCGGGGAATCGGGCGCGATGATTTTCGATGTGCATCAGATGATGCTGGACGACCAGGACTATCTGGATTCTATTGCCAATATGATTGAGACACAGAACATCAATGCAGAATATGCAGTAGCAGTGACCGGAGATAATTTTGCAAAGATGTTTGCAGAGATGGACGATGATTATATGAAGGCAAGGGCGGCTGATGTAAAGGATATCTCGGAGCGTTTAATCCGTGTCCTGCAGGGCAATGACGGGGATGGCCTGGAAACGGATGAAGCAACGATTGTTGTAGCAGAGGATTTGGCTCCCAGCGAGACTGTGCAGATGGACAAGAGTAAGGTGCTGGCTTTTGTAACCAGATTTGGCTCATCCAATTCCCATACAGCGATATTGGCACGGACAATGAATATACCGGCGCTTATCAGCGTGGAGTATGATGAAGAAATAGACGGAAAGATGGCAGTGGTAGACGGTTTTGAAGGGAAGCTTATCATTGATCCAAAAGAGGATGTGCTGGAAGCCTATCGGAACAGATACCAGCAGGAAGTGGAGAAACGCAAGCTTTTGCAGGATTTGAAGGGAAAGGAAAATGTTACCAAGAGCGGCAAGAAGATAAATATTTATGCCAACATAGGAAAGGTTTCCGATGTGGCGAATGTGCTGCAGAATGATGCCGGCGGTATTGGCTTGTTCCGAAGCGAATTTCTGTATCTGGAAAAGGATACTTTCCCTACCGAGGAAGAGCAGTATCAGGCATATAAGCAGGTGGCGGAGACTATGGCAGGGAAGAAGGTCATTATCCGTACTCTTGATATCGGCGCGGATAAGCAGGCGGATTATTTTGGGCTGGACCACGAAGAGAACCCGGCGATGGGATACCGTGCTATCCGTATCTGCCTGAACCAGCCGGATATTTTTAAGACCCAGCTGAGGGCATTGTTTAGGGCAAGTATATTCGGTACAATATCCATTATGTATCCGATGATTATTTCGGTAAAGGAAGTAAGGCAGATTAAGGAAATTGTAGAAGAGGTAAAGAAAGAACTGACGGAAGAGGGAATCCCCTTTGCAGACGTAGAACAGGGTATTATGATAGAGACCCCGGCGGCAGTTATGATTAGCGACTTGCTGGCAAAAGAGGTGGATTTCTTCAGTATCGGAACGAATGACCTGACCCAGTATACGCTGGCGATAGACAGGCAGAATGCAAAGCTGGATAATATTTATGATTCCCATCATGAGGCTGTTCTAAGGATGATTAAAATGGTTGTGGATAACGCCCATAAGGAAGGTATCTGGGCAGGCATCTGCGGAGAATTGGGAGCCGATACGACCCTGACGGAAGAATTTGTCAGGATGGGACTGGACGAACTGTCCGTGACACCTACTTTTGTACTTCCGGTGCGGAAGATTGTGCGGGAAATGGAATAGGAAACATTCAAAACATTCAGAGTTGGCCTAATGGCCAACTCTTTTTGCGGCACAGACCTGCATAAGGAAGTTTGCTGCTAAGGCAACATGCGGGCCGCGCGGCGAGTGGGGGAAAATCCTCCTTACTTGATTTTATAGGAAAGTTTGCAGATTTTTCTGTCATAGGTAAGAAGTCCGTTGACCTCTTCTTCCACATCGGACAGCTGGGTATAAACGGCGCCGCATAATCCCTTTTTAATAAGCGGTTTTAAGCCGGTTTGGATGAGTTTCCGGTACGCTTCGGAGAATTCTTCTTTGGTGGCAAATTTCTTATAACCGTAGATGCGTTCTACGCTGGAGTGTCCTTTTATGCGGCAAGTGTAGCCGCCGTATTCGGAGATAACAAAGGCGCGGGAATCTGCAGCAACGCTTAACTTGCGGAAATAGTTGTGGACGCTTTTGAAGTCCCCGCCGCCTTGGTCGAACCAGCCGCTTGTCTGGTCGATGGGACGGGTGGGGTCTTTTTTCCAGATGAGTTCCGTAATATGGTTGGCATCAAATTGGCCCCAGCCTTCATTGAAAGGAACCCAGACAGCAATGGAGGGAACATTGTATAGATAGTCAATCGTATCGAGACATTCTTTTGTCCATTCTTTCCGCCCTTCCTTGGAGGAACGGCCGAACAGCTTGTACCGGCTGTCTTTTAGATGACCGGAGATATTGGGAAAAAGAGTAGGGAAATAGCAGACAATGGGAAGGGAGTAGGTAGAGCCTCCGCTTACCATATCCTGCCATACAATCATTCCCAGACGGTCGCAGTGGTAATACCAGCGCGCCGCTTCTATTTTTATATGCTTCCGTATCATATTAAAACCAAGTTCCTTCATGGAGCGGATGTCATAAATCAGCGCCTGGTCGGAAGGGGCGGTATAAAGGCCGTCCGGCCAATAGCCCTGGTCAAGCACTCCGTGGAGAAAGAGAGGGCTGTGGTTCAGGCAGAAACGCAGGATGCCGTTTCCGTCCGGTTCCATAGTGAACGAGCGCATGGCAAAATAGCTTTCCACACTATCGCTGCCAAACTGTATTTTCAGGGTATATAAAAAGGGATGTTCCGGTGTCCATGGATATACTTTGCTGATATTTGCGCGGACAGAGAGGTTATATCCATCTGGATTTCTTTCAGAGGACTGATGTTGGCTGGAAGACGCTAAGCTTGTATCTTCTGTCCGGGATAGGACGGGCTGTTTATAGGCAGTATCAAAAATGCATTCGTTGCCGGCAAAAATCTGTATTTTTACAGGTGCGCTTCCTGCAGTCAGCATACGGATATGAAGTTCTTTCCTGTCATAATCGGGAGTCAGGTAGAGTTTTTGGATATAATGTTCGGGAACCCATTCCATCCATACAGTCTGCCATATACCGCTTTGCGCAGTATAAAACATTCCGCCTCTTTTTAAAGTCTGTTTTCCTCTGGTGTGGAATGAGGTGTCGCTTACGTCTTGTACACATACGGACAGGGAATTCTCGCCTTCTTGTAAAAAAGAGGTAATATCTGCTTCGAAAGGCAGATAACCGCCCGTATGGGTGCATACCATATGACCGTTCAGATAGACGCGGGCTGTCTGGTCTACCGCACCGAAATGAAGAAGCAGCCTTTTGGAGGAAGGGGAACCGGCATGGACGGAAGAAAGGCGGGCATATTCATCGGCTGAAATAGAAATACTGCGTTCATACCAAAGATATTCGTCCGGCTGCAGCTGCCTTTCCACACCTGACAGACTGCTTTCCGGGGAAAAAGGAACAAGAATTTTTCCGTCATATACGGAAGGGATTTGGGAAGATGCGGTAATGGCATAATTCCAATATCCGTTTAAAATAATATAATTATCCCTTTGCAGCTGGGGACGGGGATATTCTTCCAATACATGTTCCGAATCCAGCCCCTCCCCCCAGACCGTGGTAAGCCTGGCCAATACATCATTTTCATGTGACTTGTTAATACTGCGCAAACAATCCAAGATATCCATATTACCCCCATTTCCTTTCATTCATTGCGAAACCAATAAACTTGCTGAATATTCTGCCAATCTATTTTATGAAAATCCTTTTTGTGCCATGGAACTGAGACCAAAACATCATGGAGGTGCAATCGCCGACATGATGTTGCATTACTGGGCTCAGTGGAATGTTTGGCACATTTGGATTTTCATAAAATAGATTGGCAGAATATTCTCTCAGCTTAAAGTTCCGCAATCGTTTCATGTGCCATAATCTTATTATAAGCAAAATAAGTGGGGTGTCAAATAAGATGTTGATAAAAATGATAGAATATAAAAAATGCCCTTAAAGAGAAACGCCGCCGAATGACTAAGTCCGGCGGGCGTATCCTCAAACAAGGGGGTATAAAGAAAATCTATATATAATTCAACAGCCAGATATCGGTGTTGAAGGGTTTTTGTTCCTTATAGGAAAGTTCTTCCAAAAAGGAATCGTGCAAGGCGGAATATTTGTTCCAGTTATTGTCTGCGGTAACAATATCGGATACAGATAACCTCTTCAGTATGGAATCGTTTGACATTTTTTTCCTCCTTTTGATAAATACAGTATAAGTCCGAAATATGAACGCAATGTGTTTAAACTCTTAAAGAACCCTTATTTTTGTTAGAAAAGAATGAGAAATTTATTAATTAAAAATAAATTGAATCGTAACGGGTAACAGTTCAGCCAGAGGCTGGACTGGGTAATGTGCTTGTCATCTTAGACAGAACATGGTAAAATAATGAAATTGCAGGATGAAAACCGGACTACAGATATATTCTATGAGCGGAAAGAAAATTTTATGACATATTTTATGACAGTTCAGCCATATTTGGGAGGCCTCTATGAAATATATGAAACAATTTGGAATTATAATAGCTATGACTTTAGCAGCAGAACTTTTGGAAAAGCTTCTTCCTCTGCCGGTTCCGGCAAGCATATATGGATTGGGGATTATGCTGGCTTTTCTGGTCAGCGGTTTTTTGAAGGTAGAAGCGGTAAAGGAAAGTGCGGATTTTCTTATTGAAATCATGCCGCTGATGTTTATTCCGGCGGCGGCAGGGCTTATAGATTCGTATCATGGGCTGGACGGGATTCTCATTCCGGCGGCAGTGACGGTAGCCGTAACGACAGTGGCTGTAATGGCAGTGACAGGACGGTGTGCCCAAAGGATTATTAGGAAAGGACAAAACGGAAAATGAAAGAACTTTTCGGAAACTCTTTGTTTTTTGGAGTAGCGGTCAGCGTGGCAGGGTATGAAATCGGTCTGATGCTGAAAAAAAAGCTGAAAAATCCGTTATGCAATCCTCTTTTGATATCGATTGCGTTTGTAATTCTTGTACTGAATGTTTTTGGGATAGAGTACAGCGATTATTATGAAGGGGGAAAATATCTCAGTTATCTTCTGACACCGGCTACGGTATGTCTGGCAGTACCTCTTTACCAGAAGCTGGAATTGCTGAAAAGGAACTGGACGGCTGTGATTGCCGCTATTTGTGCAGGTGTTTTTTCCAGTCTGGTTACTGTTTTTCTGATGGCAAAAATGTTTGGGTTCACTCATGAACAGTATGTGACTTTTCTGCCCAAATCAATTACAACGGCTATCGGGATGGGAGTATCCGAAAAGCTGGGCGGTATAGTGACGGTAACCGTAATCGTGATTATCATTACCGGAATTCTGGGAAATGTAATTGCGGAAAGTGTATTTAAGCTGTTCCGCATTGAGGAACCTATTGCCAAGGGGCTTGCTCTGGGAACCTCGTCCCATGCCATTGGGACGGCCAAAGCAATGGAGCTGGGAGAAATAGAAGGGGCAATGAGCAGCCTTTCCATTGTAGTTTCAGGAATATTGACTGTGATTGCCGCTTCGGTATTCGCCCGGCTGTTATAGCTATTTGGACAGTATACGGGAAAGAAGGGAAACGACTGCCACAATCAAGAGGGTGGCAGCAAAAATACCGGCCATTCCTTTCCCCATAATTTCTAAAGCAATTAGGATATTTTCACTCATATCTTTTTCCTTTCTTGTATTGTTGGGTTTGTTGCTGAAATAATTCCTTTATATAGTTAACGGCATTAGAAATTTCGTTT
>DNJW01000018.1:6487-7743 GCA_003488965.1 Lachnospiraceae bacterium
GTATATGGCTTTTGCAAGAACCGGAAACAGAAATTAATTATGTCGTTTACTATAAATATCCTGCCACCAAGTGTATTACCAGTCCTCCGGCAATGACAGAGGCAATCTGGCCGGAAACATTAGCGCCTGCAGCCTGCATAATCAGAACATTTCCCGGATCTTCTTTCATCGCCAGTTTCTGGACAACCCGTGAGGACATGGGAAAGGCAGAGATGCCTGCGGCTCCAATCATAGGGTTGATTTTTTTGTGGAGAAACAAGTTCAAAAATTTTGCAAATAAGACGCCTCCCATGGTATCCAATACGAATGCGGCAAGACCGATTGCCATAATAAAAAGAGTATCGATACGGACAAAGGAATCGGCTTTCATGCTAAAGGAAATCGTAATTCCGAGAAGCAATGTAATTAGATTGGAAAGAATGTTTTGAGCGGTTTCTGACAGCGTTCCAAGGACGCCGCATTCCCGTATAAGATTGCCGAACATCAGGAAGCCCACAAGGGCTACAGAGGAAGGGGCAATAAATCCTACGATAAAAGTAACACAGACAGGAAAGGCGATACGCAGGGATTTAGACACTTGGGAAGGTTTATAATCCATGCGGATGCAGCGTTCTTTTTTTGTCGTTACCAGCTTGATAGCAAAAGGCTGCACAATGGGAACCAGTGCCATATAGGAATAAGCGGCTACCGCAATCGCTCCGATATAATTGGAATGGAGAACCTGGGATACAAGAATAGAGGTAGGACCGTCAGCAGCTCCGATAATGCCGATAGAGGCAGCGTCCTTTAAATCAAAACCCAGCATGGAGGCAATCAGTATTGCCCCAAAAATCCCGAATTGGGCTGCCGCTCCGAAAAGAAACATGATAGGTTTGGATAAAAGAGGACCGAAGTCAATCATCGCACCTATACCGATAAAAAGAAGGATGGGAAGCGCTTCCGAAGCTTCGATGCCGATGTGAAAAAGCCATTCGATAATTCCTTTTATTTCACCCACTCCCGCTATGTTCTGATTCAGGACTCCGGAAGAGGGGAGATTAACAAGAATAGAGCCGAATCCCATAGGAAGCAATAGGGAAGGCTCATATTCTTTTTTAATAGCAAGCCAGATAAGCAGGATACCGATAAAATACATGACAATCTGCTGCCAGGTGACAGAGAATAATCCTTCTATAATAAATTCCATATAGCGCCTCCTTTTTATTATATAGTTTAGTAGGTAATTGCAAAACTCTAAGTTGTGAGAATATTCTGAC
>DNJW01000343.1 GCA_003488965.1 Lachnospiraceae bacterium
GATAAAAATAATCGCTTTCTCTGCACTTAACGCTGTATTGTTCTTCATAAATTCATTCCTCCTATTATTTTGAATTTGGAAAAAGAAATAGGACTAAGCTAGTTTCTACAGCATTTCTGCCATTCACTAATTTAGTCCTATCTAAATTATCAATATGTAATTGTTTACCTTCTACCCTCCTTATGCTATACTAAAGCCAGTAACTCATTGCTTTTAGGCACTTTGAGTTACATTACTGACATTTCTTCTTATTTTCTTTTGAATCGGCGCCGCCCAAATGAAAAATCAGAAATGCTTTGATGCAAAACTACATTTTTTCATTAGGACTAAATTCGGTGGAAACCCTTGATTTTTCAATGGATTTTTCAACCTGTCACTATAATAACTCAAAGCCCTGCCGGCGTACACGCCCAGCCCAGCCCAAGCACATTAGCAATAATATTCGTAGAAATATACTCCCTGGCAGCATGCCCTTTTGGAATTCCGGGAAACATAAAAGAAATAAACGGCTGAATTCCCTTCGTCAGCTTTCCTATCAGCCCTGAAGTCCGGGCAATTTCCATCAAGCCTACCCACAAAGCCATCACACCCATCATTGTAATACATAAAGAAACTGCCTCTCCCGCGGAATCCAGTGCGGCATTACTTACCTCTTTTATATTTCCTGTCACCGCACCGTAAATAACTCCAATAATAATCATGAACGCCCAAATATAATTCAGCATAATATCTCCCTATTTTCATTTTGCTGGTTATTAAAATATATTTGGCTTCTTTCCTTTATATGCAGCCTTCCTTCCAACCTATTCTTTATCACAATCAAATATCCCGCTGTGTGCGGCATTGTTTAAAGTTATATATCCGCCAGTTCTTCCTCATCTAAAAGCATCTTATATACATCCCTTTTTCCAATTCCTCTATCCCTTGCCACCATTTTCATCGCCTCTTTTTTTTCCATGCCTTGGCGCTCATAATACTCCATATGCTCCCTTATTCTCATTTCCATCCATTCCAGAATCTCCTCCTTTTTCTTTTCCTCCCAGCTCTTCCCTTGAATTACAAGCACATATTCTCCCCTCGGCTCATTCTCTTCATAAAAACGCAATGCACCTTCCAGAGTCATTGGCATTACCGTCTCAAATTTTTTCGTCAGCTCGCGGCATATTGTAACTTTTCTGTCACCCAATATGTCTCGCAGCTCTTCTATGGTTTTTATCAGGTGATGAGGCGCCTCGTAAATAATAATCGTCCGGCTCTCCTCTTCCAGTTCCTTTAGCACCATCCTTCTTTCTTTCTTATCGGACGACAGAAACCCTTCAAAGCAAAATCTTTTTGTGCTTAAGCCCGACAGCGTTAACGCCGTAATGCAAGCCACTGCTCCGGGCAGTGAAGTCACCCGGATTCCGGCCTCCTGACAAAGCACCACCAAAGTTTCCCCCGGATCCGAAATTGCCGGTGTTCCTGCATCTGTAATCAACGCGATATTTTTTCCCTCCTGCATCAGCCCGATTAAATAATGCGCCTTTTCCACCCTATTATATTCATGATAGCTTGTCATAGGCGTCTTTATCTGAAAATGATTCAGCAGCTTGATGCTGTTCCTTGTATCCTCCGCCGCAATTAAATCCACATTTTGAAGAATATCCAGTACCCGGAACGTCATATCCTCCAAGTTTCCAATTGGTGTAGCACATAAATATAATATTCCTGCCATACGTCACCTCACTAATAACCATATATCTCATATATTTCCGGCATATAGACACCCGGTTCTTTATAGACAATCAGAGGCTTTTCCACCGTCATTCTAGGTTTCCCGCCTCTTTTTGCCTCTATCAGCACCATATTTGGCTCTTTATCTATAAAAGGATGTACCATTCGCATTCTTTTCGGCTCCAATTTATACTTACATAAAAGAACCATAATCTCCGCCAGCCGAAACGGTCTATGAACCATAAAAAAATTCCCTCCTGGACAAAGCAGTTTCGATGCCTGCCCAATTACATCTTCCAAAGCACATAATATTTCATGTCTTGCAATTGCTTTCGGTGCATCCTGATTTGTCAGCCCGTGTTTTCCAATCATATATGGAGGGTTGCATGTCACCACATGAAAAGAAGCAGCGCCGAATAACGTCTCTGCCTCTTTAATATCCCCTTGCACAACTGTAATCTTCCCCTCCAGTCCATTCAGCGCTACGCTGCGTCTGGCCATATCGGCACTTTCTTCCTGTATTTCCAATCCGGTCAAGTGGGAAGCCTGCGTCTTTGCCTCCATCAAAATAGGGATAATCCCCGTGCCGGTTCCCAAATCCAGCACCTTGTCCCCTTCCCTTGCTCTTGCAAAGCCTGATAACAAGACGGCATCCATTCCAAAACAGAATTTCTCCGGATTCTGAATAATACGGTAGCCGTTTCTCTGCAATTCATCCAGTCTTTCGTTTTCTCTTAGGTTAATTGTCATCCAGTTTTGATTTTCCTTCCTGTTTTTCCAATTTTTCCAGCTTTCTCAGTTCCTCATCATTTACTTCCATTTTCATATTTTTATGCTTTCTCTTAAATCTAAGCTGACTTACCTTGTACTCTTGTATCTCTTTTTCATCATCCTTTTCAATGACAACCTTCACCAGCTGGCGTAAAACATTTACGCTATGCACGGTTCCTTTAAAGCCGTCATCCGTAGTAACATAATCGCCCACATTAGGGAGCCTGCGGTTCAAATCCTCATAGGTTTCCTCTTCATTTTTCAAGCAGCACATCAAACGTCCACAGACACCGGAAATTTTCGTAGGATTTAAGGAAAGATTCTGTTCCTTTGCCATCTTAATGGATACCGGAATAAATTCCGACAAATAAGTATGGCAGCACAATGCCCGTCCGCAGATACCGATTCCTCCCACTATCTTAGTTTCATCCCGCACTCCGATTTGCCGGAGTTCTATCCTGGTCTTAAATACGGAAGCCAAATCCTTCACCAATTCTCGGAAATCAATTCTGCCGTCTGCCGTAAAATAAAATAATACCTTATTATTGTCAAAGGTATACTCTGCGTCAATAAGCTTCATCTCTAAGTTATGTTTCTTGATTTTCTCAAGACAGATTTTAAAAGCCTCTTTTTCCTTCCCCTTATTAGCCGCTTCCTGCTCCGTATCCTTCTTCGTTGCAATACGCAGAACCGGCTTCAATGGCTGTATTACCTTATCATCTTCTACTTCTCTCATTCCCCCTACTACAGTTCCATATTCAATTCCTCTGGCCGTTTCTACGATGACATGGTCACCTTTCTTAATACTCAAACGTCCAGGGTCAAAAAAATATATTTTCCCGGCTGTACGGAAACGTACTCCAATAATTTTTACCATAATCTATTAACCTCACGAATTTTCTTTAATTGTCAGTAGCAGAAGCTCCATTGTTAAATCAAAATTTACATTGGCATTCAAACGCTGTTTTGACTTGTCCAAAGCCTCGATAACTTTTTCAATGCCTTCATAAGTGCTTCTGTCTGCCACTCTTCTAATATACTGTATTTCTTCCTTAAAAATCAAGTGATTGGCATCATTTGTAGCCTTGAACAAGAGCACATCCCTATACCATATGGCAAGAATATCAAAATAATCATTTACATCCAGCTTATACTCATTGATTTTCTTAACCGCTGCTACAATTTCGCTGATTTCCATATCATTGATATATTTTAAAAGCGTAACTGCTTCTTCCTTTACATGGTCAAATTCCTCGCTGGAAGCTAACAGCTTTGCCTTGCCTATATTTCCCCGTGCAAAAGCCACACAGATATCCGCTTTATAATCCGGTATCTGCATCGACTCCATTAAAAATTTTTTCGCCTGGCTGTCTTTCACCGGTTTCATATTGAGTACCACACACCGGCTTAAAATGGTGGGAAGCAACGATTCCAGATTCGTTGTTAAAATAAGGATAACCGTATATTCCGGCGGCTCTTCCAAAGTCTTCAACAGCGCGTTCTGTGCCTGCACCGTCATTTTTTCCCCTTCGTTTATAAGATATACCTTCCGCGGGCTGCTATAAGGCTTAATTGCCACATTACCGTTAATCTGCATGCGGATATCTTCTACCCCGATACTTCCCGGCTTTTCGTGCGATACATAGATAACATCCGGCTGGTTCTTGCCTGCCATCTGTTTACAGGAATGGCATTCTCCGCAGGGCTCAAACATGCCGGAAGAGACATCCGCTTTTTCGCATTGCAATGCTGAAGCAAATATCTTTGCTATAAATTCCTTTCCTGAATTTCTCTCCCCGTTCAAAATATATGCATGAGACACCTTATTCATCTTCAATGCATTCTGAAGATGCTCCTTTATCTGCTCTTGTCCTATAATATCTGCAAATTTAGCCATCTATAATCCTCCTTAGGTAAAAATATCCAAAAGCAGCCCCCGGATTTCACCTATTTTGCTTAGTATACTTAAATTATCTTTTTCATCCTTTACCAGTTCTTGAGCCAGTTCGTCCAGCTTTGCATCCACCAGCCGCACAATTCCATATACCCGGTGCCTTCCTCTCCTGTCCAGAAAATTTTCCCTAGTGAACGAATGGGAACGGTTTACAATTTCATTCAGAAACTCCTTTACCAGTCCCCGGTATTTTTTCATATCTTTAATATCTCTATGCTTTGCCAGCTTATCTCCCTGCATGGTAATTTCCTCCATAAGGGATGTAAGTCTTGCCTGCAGTTCCTGCTCTTCAATATGGCTTACCAACGTAAACTTAAACGCCCCATCCGTCTGCTGCAACTGAACCGGCTGTTCTGTCTGCATCGGTTTGTTTATCTGGTTAACCTTAATGTCCATATAAACTCCTCCTGTCGGCCACAATCCTTCCTGATTTCTATTATAAAAGCTTTTATACTTCTATTACACGGAGCATATTCGTATTTCCGGCTATCCCTAAAGGAACTCCCGCGGTCAGAACTGCTATATTCCCTTTTTTTACATATCCGGCGCTCTCCACTGCATAGACTGCTTGTTCCAATAAATCATCCGCATTTTCTTCCTTCTCAATCAAAATGGGAACAACTCCCCACAAAAGATTGAGCTGTCTGCACACTCTCGGATTCACCGCACAAGCAATAACTGGACAGCAAGGCTTATATCTTGAAATCATTTCTGCCGTAAACCCTGACATTGTCACTGTAATGATAGCTGTCGCACCTAAATCCGCTGCCGTTGTACATGTGGCATGGGATATCGCCCCTGTTACATCTGTCAGAACCGTATTAATCCTTTTTTTCATGCGGGAAGTATAATTAATATCCTTCTCCGAACGTTCCGCGATTTTTGCCATTGTTTTTACTGCTTCTACCGGATACTGTCCTGCCGCACTTTCCCCTGAAAGCATAATTGCTGTAGTTCCATCATAAATCGCATTGGCAATGTCCGTCACTTCCGCTCTTGTAGGTCTGGGATTTTTTATCATGGATTCCAACATCTGCGTCGCTGTAATTACAGATTTTCCCATTTCTTCCGCCATCTTTATCATTTTTTTCTGAAGCACGGGGACTTCTTCTAACGGAATCTCTACTCCCATATCTCCCCGGGCAACCATAATACCGTCGGACACAGAAAGAATCTCCTCAAGATTCTGGATTCCCTGCATATTCTCTATCTTAGCAATTATCTTCATTGAGCTGTTATGCTCCTTCAGAATTTTCCGCACTTGCAGAATATCTTCCTTGCACCGCGTAAAAGACGCCGCAATAAAATCATATCCCATTTCACAGCCAAAAATAATATCTTCTTTATCTGTATCGTTAACATATGGCATAGATAAAACCGCATTCGGCACATTTACCCCTTTATGGTTGGATATCCAGCCTCCATTAACGACACTACAGATAATCTCCTCTCCCTTTATTTCCTCCACTGTCATTTCAATCAATCCGTCATCAATCAGAATGGACATTCCCTGCCGGATATCATTCTTTAAGTTTTTATAAGTAATAGACGCCTTCTCCGCGCTTCCCATAATTTCATCTGTTGTTAATATAAATTTCTGTCCCGCTTTTAATTCGGCCTTTCCGTCTGTAAAATCACGAAGCCGGATTTCCGGTCCCTTTGTATCAAGCAGTGTGGCAACCGGCATCTTCAGTTCCTCGCTCACTTTCACTACTCTGGCAAATTTTTTCTTATGCTCTTCATGGGTTCCATGAGAAAAATTAAAGCGGGCAACATCCATTCCTGCCAACATCAATTCTCTTAACTTCTCCTCGCTTTCACTTGCCGGCCCTATTGTGCATATTATCTTTGTTCTCCGCATTATTATTTTCCTCCCTGATTTTGTTCTGTCTCTTTTATTTTATCCATTATCATTTCGTCTTAGACGGAACAGCAGCATTCTTTTATTACCCTGATTTTTCCCTTTTCTGCCCCTTGTACATGAAAGTCTGCATTTCTATAAGCCAAAATTATTTTGATTATATTTTCATTAATCCGTTCCCCTGGTACAGCTATCGGTATTCCTGGAGGATATAAATTAATAAACTCAGCCGCTATCCTCCCACAAGCTTTTTCCAGTTCTATGCTCTCTTGTTCCATATCATACGCCTGTGTAAGCGGCAGTACTGTATCGGCTTTATCAGCAGCTGCGGGCATCATCTTACCACCCAGTCCTATACCTTTATCTCCCTTTTTTATACTCTTATCTATTTCCAGCAATGCACGGCATAGCCTGTCTATACCGCTTCTTGTATCCATAGGCGAAAGAATGGCAAGCACATAAGTACCTGCAGCCATCTCCATCTGTAAATGGTATTTATTCCTTAAAATATGATATAGCTGCTGTCCGGAAATTCTTCCCTTTTCTGCATACATTACCAGCTTGCAAGGATCTAATGCTGCCTTCGGCCCATCAATCTGCGGTGCTTTTTTTCCTATTTTTATATAATTACAGATACTCAATTCTTTTTCCAAATAGTCTCTGGCTTCTTTCAGCCTGCCCAGCCTTTCCTTGCCTTCTTTCTCTATTATATCTAAACAACTGCTGATAGATGCCATTAACACATAAGACGGACTGCTCGTCTGAAAAATCCTCAAATATCTTTCCAGCCGTCCTCTGTCTACCAGATTGCCATTTACATGAATCAATGCCGTCTGCGTCATAGAAGGCAACGTTTTATGCAAACTATGTATTACAATATCCGCCCCCAGTTTTACCGAACTTTCCGGATATTCTTCATGCAATCCAAAATGTGCCCCATGCGCTTCATCAACAATCAACGGTTTTCCATACTTATGGGCAATCAGCGCTATTTCCTTTATATCCGATACCACCCCTTCATAAGTAGGAGATGTCACCAAGACAGCACCTATATCGGAGCATTCCCTCAACTCCTTTTCCACAGATTCCGGAAGCATCTCTCCTGCCGCTCCGCATTCCTTCCAAATATCTGGATATAAATATGATATCTCCAATTCCCGCAAATAAACACCATGATATACCGATTTATGGCAGTTCCTTGCCATTAACAGCCTGCTTCCTCTTTTCAGTACTGCAGCAATTGCACTCAAAATCCCGCTTGTACTTCCGTTCACAAGAAAATAAGATGCTTCTGACCCGTAAATTCTGGCAGCCCTTTCTTGTTCTTTTTTTAAAATTTCTGCTGCACAATGAAGATTATCAAATCCATCTATTTCCGTAATATCCAAACCATACACATCCGCCAAAACTCCGGCAGCCGATTCCTTGTTTCTCTTATGTCCGGGCATATGAAACGGATAATAATCCGAATCCCTATATTCTTCTAACCGCTCATATAACTCTGCCACAACTAACTCCCTTGATATTGTGCCGTCATTTTCTTTCTTTCATAAGTACAAATATTTTCTTTTTTCTTTGATATATATCTTCCATGTTCCTTATGAAGCTTCATTGTCTCAAGCATAGAACAATACTTATCCGCTGCCGAAACGATCCATGCCTCCCTGCATTGCGGCGGAATTACTGTTAGCGGCCACATATGCTTTTTAATAATATCCCTTTCCCGCGCTGTCAATTCATACTCCTTTGATGCATTTCTTAGCGCTATTCCCGGATGATAAAATCCATGAAGGCGTTTAATATCCCTATGATATTTATCATGCCAGTCATACAGAAAGTAATCATGAAGCAGCGCACCTCTTACCAAATCACGGCGGTTACACTGTATATTCAGCTTCTGGCTGATTGCAAGACTATAAATTGCTACATTAATGCAATGACTATTTACTGTCATATTTCCATGCTGTATATATTCCCTGGTTTTCATAAAATTATCGGAAGTAAGAATATCATTTCCATACTCCTTTAAAAGCAAATTCCATTCCTTCTGTTTTTCAAAAAATTTTTTAAATCTTTCTTTTTCTTTTTCGCTTACCCTCTTTTTGCTTTTCATTTTTTCCCATTTCTGCGCTGCTTTTTGCG
>DNJW01000438.1:0-6117 GCA_003488965.1 Lachnospiraceae bacterium
TTTTAAGAAAGTTAATCTGCTGCCCTGGCTGTCTCTGGAAATTTTAAATACCCTCGCCCCAAACTCCTCAGGGTAATTTTTTTTAAATGTATACTTTTTCAGCCCCGAAAGAAATTCCTTCACGCCAGTGCCCTTTAAGGCAGAACCAAAAAAGCAAGGGAATACTTTCCGTTCCGCAATCAGTCTCCCGATTTCTTCCTCCGTCACCTTCCCTTGCTCCAAAAATGCTTCCAGCACTTTCTCATCGGCCGTCGCAATGCTTTCATAAAATTTCTGTCTATCCTCTTCCGTCTCTTTTTCTGTAAAATCAATACATTCACCGCTAAGCTTCTTTCTCAATTCCTCTATAAGGGCTTCTCTGTCCGTTCCTTTCTGGTCCATTTTATTAACAAAAAGAAATACCGGTATTCCATACTTTTTTAGCAGCCGCCACAGTGTCAGGGTATGTCCCTGCACTCCGTCCGCCCCGCTTATTACCAGCACCGCATAATCCAATACTTGCAGTGTCCTTTCCATTTCTGCAGAAAAATCTGCATGCCCCGGAGTATCCAGAAGCGTCGCTTCCTCATTTCCCAGCATAAATACGGCCTGTTTGGAAAAAATCGTTATTCCCCGGCTCCGCTCCAGCTCATAGTTATCCAGAAAGGCATCCCCATTGTCTACCCTTCCCATCCGGCGGATTGCTCCGCTGAAATAAAGAACGGCCTCCGATAAAGTTGTCTTTCCCGCATCCACATGCGCTAATATCCCAATTACCAATCTGTTTTTCCTTTCTTGATTCAGGTACCCTTATGTTAACCCAAAGTTACCCTAAGACAGCCTTCTTAGGTGTCTTAGGGTAACCGAAATATCCTTAACTTACATAATTGTCAAAATAGCCTTGTATCAAAATAACAGGTGTTCCTTTATCCCCGGAACCGCTGGTCAGGTCGCATAAGGAGCCAATCAGGTCTGTGAGTCTTCTCGGCGTCGTTCCCTGAGATGCCATATCTCCTACCAGATTATCTTTTTTCTCACGGATACGGTTTTCTATCGCCTGCTTTAGAGCCTCCCCTGATAAATCCTTAAAATCGTTATCCGCCAGATATTTCAGCTTCACCTCATTCGGCGTTCCTTCCAGTCCCGGTGTGCTCGCAGGCGACACGCAAGGATCCGCCAGTTCCCAAATCTTTCCTACCGGATCTTTAAAAGCGCCATCCCCATACACCATTACTTCCACATGTTTCCCGGTCTCATCCAATATCTTTTTCTGAATATCCAGTACAAGGTCTGTACATTCCCTAGGAAAAAGTTTAACGGAATTTTCCGTGGATTTGTTGGAACCCAGCAGCCCATATTTTTCATTATGACCGCTTCCGTTTACCGATGCGTTCAATATATCATCCAAACCGCATACCACTTCTGCCCCGCAGGCCTTTAATATCTTCTTTGTGCGGGCACGGGTATGAATATCGCAATTCAATACCTTTTTCGTATATTGTAAAATTTTCCGGCAGTCGTTGGCAAATATAATTTCCGCTTCCGCCCCTTCTTCCCGGATGATATCCCCATAATACTGCACATAATCCACTCCGGTAAACGGATGCTTGTTTTCTCCGAAAAGCTCCCTATACTTTTCCAGCGTCAGCAAATCGCTGTATGGATTAATGCCCGCGTCATCCAGCTTATCCAAAGAAACAAGTTCGTTCCCCACTTCATCGCTTGGATAGCTCAGCATAAGCACTATCTTTTTCGCTCCTTTTGCAATCCCTCTTAAGCAGATAGCAAAACGGTTTCTCGATAAAATAGGGAAAATAACCCCTACCGTTTCACCGCCTAATTTTTCCCGCACATCCTGAGCAATATCATCCACCGATGCATAATTGCCCTGGGAACGGGCAACTACCGACTCCGTTACCGCAATAACATCCCTGTCCCTTAATTCAAAGCCTTCGCTTTTGGCTGCCTCTAATACACTGTCTGTTACGATATTTACCAGATTATCCCCTTCCCGGATAATGGGACAGCGGATTCCTCTTGAAACAGTTCCTACTCTTCTTTCCATTTTTATAACCATGCTCCTTTTGTTTATTATTACTGCCGGATAAAATGCCCACTTTATTATTATAGTAGATATATGACAAAAAGGGAAGCATTTTCCTTCATTAAAACCGGATAATACTTTGATTATTCCAATTTGAACTTTCCGACCTCGCTTTCCAGCTGTTCTCCTATTTTCTTATTCATATCCGCACGCTTTTTAATATCCGACATACTCTCTGTCAGTTGGGCGGAAACTTCTGAAACATTTACAATCCCTTTCGCATTTTCCTCCACCGCAGAGCTGACTGCCTGCAAGGCCTCTTTCATCTTGTTCACGGACTTCTCCAGCTGCTCCGAATCCTCTGCGAATTTTTCCATCATCCCATGAATAGTCTCCGCATTTTCAACATAATCCTGACTGGTTCCCAAAAGCTTCCTATAGCCTTCCATCGCTGTATTTTCCATACATTGAAGCATTTTTTCCGCCTCCAGGGCAAGCTCCTCTACCGCCGCAATTACCACAGCGCTGACTTGCTTTATCTGGGCAGCCGTATTTCCCGAAGTCGATGCCAGTTTCCCTATTTCATCCGCCACTACGGCAAACCCCTTTCCTGCTTCCCCCGCCCTCGCAGCCTCTATGCTGGCATTCAGCGCCAAAAGATTGGTCTGTCCCGTAATGCTGATAATATTTTCCGTCAGGAGATTAATTTCCGCAACAGATTTTGATTTTTCAATTTTCTCGTTGACAGAATCTGCCAGTTCCATTACAACGGCATGGGCATTTTCCTGCTCCTTCTCAGCATAACTGTAAATTTTCTGGGCTTTTTCCCTAATCTCCTTAGTCAGGCTGTTTCCGGTTTCCGCTTTTTCCGATATAAAGTTAATGCCCGCATATACCTCTCCCATCGACTCGCTAATCTGGTTCAGTGTAGCCGTGCTTTCTTCCATAGCTGCGCTCATCTGTTCCATGGTGGCGGAAACTTCCATTACATTTTCCCCTGCACTTGTCAGGTTTCCGAAAACAATTTTCGTGGAATCGTTCAGTTTATTGGAATTGTCCGAAATACGGAGCATAATCTCACGGATATATTTTAAAAGTTCATTTACGTTCTCCGCCATCAGCTCCATTTCGTCCCCGGTTTTTACAGTAAGCTGCTGGGTCAAATCCCCTTCGCTGTTTACCAGTTCATAAATTTTCTTATTTACCTTCCACAAGCTGCTTGTCACGGTCCGTATAATCAGATGGGAAACGATAAGCGCCACCAGCACCCCTATTGCGCCAACTTCCATCATCCAGTTCCTTATCCGTTTCAGCCTGCCTACAATCTCAGATGCATCGTAATCGCTGCCAAGCACTGCAGCCACATGGTTTCCTTCATCCATTACCGGAATATACACGGTAATCAGGTCGCCGTCCTGTGTGGAATCAATAAAATCCTGCACATAGATATTTCCTTCAAAAACCGGCTTTAATTCTTCATAAGAATAGTCAAACTCGTCTCCTATTGCACTCCTTGAACTGGTTTCATCCGTATCTATGCCATAATAAACCTTATTCTTATCTGTACTAAGGGTATACAGGTATGCCACATTGCATGTCCCTTTAATATTCCGGAGAGCCTGCAGCATTTTTTCATATTCCTCCGTTCCTTCATCTCCCGCCTGCAAGTCCGCTATGGAAGCATCCACCTGACTGACTGCCACTTTTGCCGCAACTTCTGCCTGTTCAATGCCCATACTGACCATATTTTCTTCCATACTTATGTAAAAACTTATCCCCAGAACCAGAAAAAGGCCTATCATCATCAGGCTTGTGCTTAACAGTATCTTCACTTTAATGCTTAATTTCCGCGTTCTTTTTTTCATAATTCTACCTCTCTTCAGTTCTTCTTCAACTACCGCCGTTTTTTATTATATCACTTTGTTACAAGAATAGCAATGAAGGTACCCTTCTCTTTTTGCATATAGTTGCTGTATTGCCTTCTAGTGCCTATATTTCGTGCATATAATGCATGAAATATAGGTGTATAATACACCAAAAATATGCATTATGCCGATTCTTCCTATAGACGCATGAAGTCTGGGTATTTACTAAAATCAATGCTTATAGTAAAATAAGGGCATAAAATTTGAATTCAGGGGGCACCATGGGAAGAGAAGATTACAGCAAAGCATTTAAATTAGGAAAAAAAGATTATCAGTCACGCATGCTTCACGGAGTCAAACCGACGCTTCTGGTTTTAGATGATATTATGCCCGAAAAAGGCTCCTATTCCGAACAGCCCCTCGGTCTTGTCCAGATTCCGGCAGAACAGATTGTAGGGACCAAAACCATCGGAAGAAGCAATTCTTTTGCAGGCAATTTTATGCCGATACTGCGTGAAAACTCGGAATTTGCCCAAAAATGGTCAGCACTTAGCACCAGCCATATAAAAGAGGGCATCAGAGAGCCCATCAAGGCTTACGAATATATGAACAAATTCTACGTACTGGAGGGGAATAAACGCGTCAGCGTCATGAAATATTTCGGCGTCGTTTCCATTCCGGGAAACGTTACCCGTATCGTACCGCGGCGCACAGAAGAAAAGGAAAATAAAATTTATTATGAATTTATGGATTTTTACCGGGTTGCACCAATCAATTATATCTGGTTTTCCCAGGAAGGCTGTTTTGCCAAGCTGCAAAAGGCCGTGGGAAAGGAACCGGGAGAAACATGGACCGATGACGACCTTCTAAAGTTCAGTGCCTTTTACACACGGTTCAGCGCAGAATATAAGGCCAAAGGGGGCAGCAAGCTGCATATTACCCCCGGCGATGCATTTCTCGCCTTTATCACACTCCACGGCTATAATGCAACAGAAGAGAAAACCACCAATGAATTAAAAGAATTGATGGTTAAAAGCTGGGAGGAGTTTAAACTCCTTCAGGAAGATCAGGAAATTGATTTGAAGATGGAGCCGAATCAGGAAAAGAAATCTCTGCGCAATATCCTGCTCCCGCTAAGCGCACCCAAACTGAACATTGCATTTATTTATGAAAAAACGCCGGGAACCTCGGCATGGACCTATTCACATGAGCTGGGAAGGCTTTATCTTGAACAGACTTTCCCCGATGAAGTGAGTACCGTCTGTTTTGAAAACGGGACGCCGGAAACCGCCGAATCCCTGATTGAAGAAGCCATTGTTTCGGGATGTAATCTGATATTCACCACAACTCCTGCTTTTGTGCAGGCCAGCGTAAAAGCCGCTATCGCCCATCCCGAAACCCGGATTTTAAGCTGCTCCTTAAATACCTCTCACCGGTATATCCGTACTTATTACTCGCGGATGCATGAGGCAAAATTTCTGATGGGTGCCATTGCCGGGGCGATGGCGGAAAACAGCCGCCTTGCCTACATTGCCGATTACCCCATCTACGGCACCATTGCAAGCATTAACGCCTTCGCACTGGGTGCCAAAATGATTAACCCCAGAGCAAAGGTTTATCTGGAATGGTCTACCATGAAAGAAATCGATATGGAAGAAAAACTGAAAGAAATTGCGCCTTCATGTATCTCAGGAAGAGATATGGTCATCCCTGAGGAAGGCTCCCGCTTTTTCGGTCTCTACCACATGGACGGGGATTATCCGAGAAATCTTGCTATGCCGTTATATCATTGGGGAAAATTTTACGAACAGCTTATCCGCGCTATTATGGATGGAAAATGGAAATATGACGACAATCCCACGAAAGCAGTCAACTATTGGTGGGGAATGTCAGCCGGGGTTATTGACGTCATCTGCTCCCAGCATCTGCCGATTGGCACAAAACGGCTGATAGAGCTGTTAAAAGCAACCATCAGCTCCGAGCAGTTCAATCCTTTTTCCGGCATTTTATATTCTCAGACAGGGCTTGTTACAGACTCTCCCGACAGAAGCCTTTCACCGGAAGAAATTATGACAATGGGCTGGCTGGCAGAAAATATTATCGGTTCTATTCCGAATAAACAAGAATTAAAAGAACAAGCCGCAGCTGTCATTAACCAGCAGGGCGTAAAAAAGGAAGGATAACATACGGATGAAGATACTGGCCATTGCGGACGAAGAGTCAAAATAT
>DNJW01000438.1:6420-6639 GCA_003488965.1 Lachnospiraceae bacterium
TGCGGACGAAGAGTCAAAATATCTATGGGACTTTTTCGAAAAAAGCAAGCTTGAGGGAATTG
Organism: Lachnospiraceae bacterium; assembly: GCA_003488965.1. GTDB lineage: Bacteria > Bacillota > Clostridia > Lachnospirales > Lachnospiraceae > Kineothrix. The sequence continues at coordinate 6,483 of DNJW01000438.1, forward strand.
ACTTGATCATCTCCTGCGGTGACCTGGATCCGCGTTACCTTTCCTTTCTGGTAACCCTTTCCACCGTACCTGTACTGTACGTACACGGAAACCATGACGGAAAATACGAGACATTTCCGCCGGAAGGATGCACCTGCATTGAAGATCAGATTTATGT
>DNJW01000191.1 GCA_003488965.1 Lachnospiraceae bacterium
AGCAACCTCTTCCTGAGACAGCCCCTTTTTCTTCCGTGCATGAAATAAATGATTTCCTAAACCCATGGCATTACCTCCTGAAATGTGATATGCCCTGATTATAATACCCTCACAGCCCGGATACCACCAACAAAACCTTACAGTTCTGCTCGTTTTATTAACATTACCAAGCAGGGTAAAACCTCTTGTCAAATGTTTCTGCTGCATTCATTGACATAACAACTCCCATACCCACCTTGTATAAGTTAAAATCTGTCTGCATATTTCTCCTCGTAAAAAAGAGTGCTTTGCACTCTCTGCAAGTTCGCATTGCGAACTTGTGAATGCATGCGTCTTTTGACGCAGTTTCCTATAAGGCAAAAAAAGAAACCGCCAAATCCGTGGAAAGGCTTACTTTGCGTTTTTTACCTTACTTCTGCCGTAGCAGATTAAATTTCTTTTGTTCAATCTGCCATCAAGAACAGTTCTCCAAAGTCTGCCGTACTATATCCAAAAGAGCGTCACGCTTCACCGGCTTGACCAGATAACCCTCCGGTTTTAATTTCAGCACTGCCATAATCCGCTCTTTTTCATTTACTCCCGTAACAAATACCACCGGAACTGTTTTCCCGTTCTCTTCCTTTCTTATCCGTTCGAATGTTTCCTTCCCGTCACAGTCAGGCATATCGTAATCCAAAAGAATCAAATCCAGCGTACACTTCTTTACTATCTCCAAAGCTGCCATCCCGGAGGTTGCCATTTTTATATTATAATCGGGTTTTAAAATGTTCTCCATTGCCCTAAGCTGAACGGCGGTATCATCCACTAAAAGAATCGTCTTTTTTTCTGCTTTCCGTTCTTCCGCTTTTCTATGCTCCGGCACATTTGAGGGAGTCTCGATATCCAAGCTTCCATTTATAGCAGCGGCAATATCTTTTATCAGAACCGGACGCATTATTTTCCTGACCCTTCCGCTTGCCGGAAAATCATTGACAAATTCCAGTTCTTCCTTGTTTCCGATGCAAAAAACAGATATGTGGCTATACTTTGTATCTAAAAACCGAAAGAGTTCCTGATGGCTTTCCTCCAGTTCACTTGCCGAAATAAGTATGATATCCGGTTTTCCCATCTTCAGCATTCCTTCCAGCAGCTCCAGATTGTCCGAACATAGCTGCATCGAAAAATAATATGACAGTTCTTTATTCAGCATCCTCAAAAATTCATTAAATTTCCCGATTAAAAGTACATGTTTCATCTTTCTTCCTTTCCTTCTCCTAAATATTTTGATTATGAAAGCCCTGCTGCAATTTCCTGTATAGTTGCCAGCGCTTCCTCCGTCTGCAGATTAAATATCTGCCCTTTCAGCAAATCCATCTTTTTCCCAATTTCCTCTTCATAGTAAAAGGAAGCAAGCTTTTCCATAAGTTCATCTGCTGCATCGTACTCCATATTTCCAAGACTTTCTTTCAGGAAATCCAATGTAACAAGAATTTCAACTGCATCTGTCTCCCTTTTTCCCCCATGGGCGGCACTCTTTCCGTCAAAGGCAAAAACCTCCATCCGCTGCTTATGTGCCTGCATTTCTTCCATAAAAACTGGATGCATCCTTTCTATCCTGGGAATATTCCCTTGTAAGGCAGCCGCTTCCAGCAGCCTGGCAAGTTTGGAAAGCAGCACGGCGCCGACCATAGCCATATTACTCTTAACAGCATGTACCAGTATCCGGTAATTTTCAAGGGCTTTCTGCCTTTCATCCCCTGCTCCGCCAGCCGTAAATACCGCAAACCGATTCTGGAGTTGCTCCATATCGGCATCCATCGACATATAAATATCCCGTATCGTCTGCCGCAGCAGCCCGGTATCTTCAAAATACTGTTTTGCCGCCTCCCAGTCAAATTCCTCCAAGTCCGGCAAATCCGCCCCTCTCTCTTGCCGGTTCCGTTCCGTTTTCCCCGGTTCCCCGGCAGATACGCTCGCAATACCCGCATTTTGGTCTTCCGGTGCACCGGCAGCCCAAACCAGATGTTCCGGCAGATACTTCTGCAGCATATCTTCCAGCTTCCGGCTGTTAATCGGCTTTGACAGATAATCCGCAAATCCCTCTTTCAGATAATACTCCTTGGCGCCCGCAATTGCATTTGCCGTAAGTATGATAACCGGTATATCCTTACATTTATGTTCCGTCTCCTGCATGCGGCGGAATGTTTCCACACCGTTCATATCCGGCATCATATGGTCCATAAATATCATATCGTAGCTCTGCTGTCTGACCTTTTCTAAGCAGGCAAAACCGGAATCCACATCATCAATCCCAATCTGCGTCTCCCTTAACAGGTTGCAGAATACTTTTCGGTTGACATCGTTATCGTCCACCAGCAGGATTTTAGCCTGGGGTGCAATGAAAGCCGCTTTATATGTATATGTCCTATACAGTTCCCGGCTTCTTTCGTTTAAATTGCCAATAGGCTTGTCCATATAAATTTCCTGCATAAGGTCAAAAGAAAACTTTGAACCTTCACCGTATGTACTGGCAACCTCCAGTTTGGTGCCCATCATCCTTAACAATTCAAGGACAATATTCATTCCAAGCCCGGTTCCTTCAATTCTTCGGTTCCTTGACTCATCCATTCTTTCAAATGCTGCAAACAGCTTCGGCAGTTCCTCTTCTTTCATACCGATTCCGGTATCCCGTACCTCAAAATGCATGAATAAGGTATTTTCTTCCTTGTGCCCTGTCACGCTGAATGTAATTTTCCCCTTCTGCGTATACTTTACGGAATTATTCAGCAGATTGAGCAGTATCTGGCGAATCCTGACATCATCGCCTATCAAGCCGTTCGGCAATGTCTCATCCACCCGCACTTCCAACTCCAGATTCTTTTCCTTCGCCTTTACATATATCATACTAATCAGGTCATTCAGCATACTGTCCAGCTCATACTGTACCGGCATGATTTCCATTTTTCCGGATTCTATTTTGGAAATATCCAGAATATCGTTGATAATACTCAATAATGCATTTGCCGAATTCTGTACATCCATTGCATAATGCCTGATTTCTTCTTCCCTGCTTTCCCGCAAAATCATCTCATCCATTCCCAATATTACGTTAATAGGCGTCCAGATTTCATGGGACATTTTCGCAAGAAACTGGGATTTTGCCTGATTTGCTTTCCGCGCAATTTCCGTCTGCTTTTCCAATTCAACTGCATAGTTATAGCTTTCCGTCACATCCCGCACCACAAACATTTTCCCGTACAATCTGCGGTCCTTAACAATTTCTTTTTCATATATCTCATATATATTATTGCCAAAAACCAATTTCTGTTCTGTCAGGCAGAGATTATGCAGCTGTTCCTTTGCTTTTTCCGAATTGCCCTCCTTTAAATCGGAGAAAATCGTCTGCACCTTCGAATTTGCATAAAGAAGATTATCATTCTGGTCAATCACCAGAAGCCCTTCTGCAAATTCGTCCATTACATTCTCTTTTACAAGAGAAAGGGCATCCAGCAAATCATATCTGGTAATCAGCACCAGCAGCAGTATTGTTGCAATTAAATATGCTGGAATGGTAGTATCATATCCGCCGCTGACCCCGCTGAAAAATACCAGCAGGCCAATTACCGACACTGCTGCTATTACATTCAAATATATAATCTGAATCCGTTCCCTTTTATCTTTTGTACGTCTGAAAAACCTTATTCCCGCAACAAACATAAAAACAAAATATACCATAATCATGATATGGTATATCATATAAAATACGCTGTGCCCCAAAACAAGATGAGGAAACAGACCATGCTCTGTATCATAATCAATGCTGCTGTAATATAAAGAATGCTTTTCGCATGTAAATACCAGAACGCTGACCGTCAAATGCAAGATTCCAAGCAGAGGATATAAAAACCTGAGCGTCTTTATTCCCATACGTTCAATGAAAAAAATGAAAATGAATAAGATAATAAAGGGCTTGCCAATATAAATGACTTTTACCGCCTGCAAAGCCATTTCCTGTGTAGTTGCCTGCATTTCAAATAAATATCCTACAAAATTGAGCAATGTGGATATTAATACAACCAGCAAAATCGTTTGAAGTTTTGTGCTTTTCCGGTATAATACACACAGAATCTCCAAGACCAGTATTATTATACCTGCATATTGCATAGCCAATAAAGCCAAATACATAGAAATCTCCGCCCCGGAACCGTTTTGATCATTTTAACATAAAAATTGTAAAAAAACTATCTGTTTTTCATTTATAGGGCGGTGATGTCTTATTATATATTTGCATAACAG
>DNJW01000200.1 GCA_003488965.1 Lachnospiraceae bacterium
GCCCAGCCATACATTCCTCTGGGCGCTGTCCGGGCTTCTGCTGGTTTTTCCTGTTCCGCATCCGCCCTTCCAGCACCGTTTCTAAACATTATTTGGTGCTCTGTCTGCGGGAATGGGCGGAATGTATTTTTATGATAAGCTTTGCCACCAGCACTATAATTAGCACCGCAAGCAAAACCACCGCTGTGACAGCCGATACAATAATCACCGCATATTTATTGGGATTTTTTATCAGGCTGCCCAAATCCTTTGCTTCTTCTACATTCTTCCTTCCCTGGGCAATGCTGTAATATGCGGGTATTTCGGCTATACCGCTGCTGCCTTCTTCGAAAGAGGATATATATTTTGCAATTCCTGCCCAAGCCTTCAGTTCCATATCCCCGTCATAAACAATGCAGTCTTCAAAATCGGTAACAGGGGTTCCGTCGGCGTGCTTCGGTACCAGAGAAAGAATCCCATAGGACATATCTGTTACCGCGCTGAGCATCTGTCCTGAATACAAATCCGCCACCACACGGTAAAGTTTATCGTCCTCTAATTCCCTTCTTTCCTTATTCCCGTTTCCTCCTTCCGGCAGCAAGAGCCCGTTGTCTCCCTTGGTCAGATACACATCTGTCACCTTGTTCAAAATCAGTCTGTGAGGATTGTAGGTCATATCCATTCCGCTCATATAAAGACGGGCTGTTTTCATAAAATCTGATATAGAGGCATCAATTTCCGCCGCCATCTTCAGCTCCTTTCCTGTCAGATAAACGCTGACTAAGGGATAGCCCGGAATCCCGTCCTTTCCAATTCCCAGAGAAAAGGAATTGAATACATCTTCCACCGTAATGTCTCCCGGCACATAGGTATCCCTTACCGTTCCGCTGGGCACTACTGCCATATCCACAGGTATGCCGTCATATCCCTTTGCCGTTTCCACCGCGTAAACATAAGCATCCGTTATCAGGCTTCCCAGATTATGCTCTGTATGCTCCTGCTCCAAGTCATATACCGTGCTGAAATCATACGGATTATAAGCCAGCACCTGATCCGCCGTATAGCCGAACAGAGACAGATAGTCTTCATCAATGGTTTTTTCAAACTCCCCAATCTTTTTCTTTATCTCTTCATCCTCAGGAATGTCGGCTGTCGTCGGTATCAGTCTATAATTTTCCAGCTGCCATCTGCCGTCTTCTTTTTCCGTCATTTGAAAGGAGCCTACTGCCTTTCCGTATTCTCCTGCCGACACAATATAAGTATCCCCGTATACCAGAGGCTCCTCAAGAGTCGTATGGGAATGCCCGCTGATAATCAAATCCAGTTCCGGCACTTTTTCGGCAATCATTTCATCCTCGGATTTTTTCTTATCCTCGTTGGTTCCGCAATGGGACAGGCATACAAGCATATCCGCATCCTCTTTTTCCCGAATCTCCGCTACCGTTTCCGCCACTGCTTCCGCCGGATCCTGAAAAGCCAGGGCGCAAGTAGGAGCGCAAGCCAGGGCATTCTTTCCAAACACACCGATAAGGGCGACTTTTACCCCATTCCTTTCCACTATTATGTAATCCTTTACCCCATAATTGTCAAAGGCCTCTTTGATTGCCGCCTGCTCCTCTCCCATATCCGTCCAGTCCACATTGCAGACCAAAAGCGCAGGAAGCTTTTCTCCGCTTTCCGCCGCTGTATACAGCATGTTTTCCAGACCTTTGGAACGGAAATCAAATTCATGGTTGCCGAATGTAGTGGCATCATAGCCCATGGCTCCCATCAGCCTAAGTTCCGATGCCTGAGTCTCGTATACCGTCTGAAACAAACTTCCCATAGAAAAATCGCCGCCGTCCACAAGAAGAGTTTCCGGGTCTTCTTCCCTTTGTCTGTTAATAATCGTCTGGATTCTTCCAAATCCTCCGATATCCACATCCTCCCCCTGATATACTGTCTGAAAACTATTGATATGGGAATGCATATCATGAGTAAATAATACGCTGACGCGGTTTTCCTGTCCGGCCGCCCTGCTCCTGCTTTGGCATACACCGATAAGAAGCAGTATTGCAGCAGCCGCCCCAAATAGCCATATTTTCCTGCCGTTTCTTTTCTTCTTTGTTTTCATCGCCTCAATCCTCCGAACCAATGCTTTGAGTTTCCGCCTTTCCTGCTACTCTTTCGCCAGCTTATCTAATTCCTTTTTTGTCTTTTCTGTCATAGCATCCAGCAGATAATTTCTTTCCCCGGGCTTTCTCTTCCCATATGCTGCCCGCATTTCCTCCGAAGCCCTGTCAATTTCTTCTCTCAATTCTCTTGCTGAAAGCAGCCTGCATCCCTGTCCCCGGATAATAATCTGTTCCAGCCCGTCGGAAGTTGCCACCGTCACATCGGCTCTTTTCCCATTCTCATGGGCAAATTTCTCTATGTACTGATCCGCAGTCTCCGCTTCCTTCGTAAAAACCACATGGATATTATGATAGCTGAAAATTTCCGTATCATGCCCTTGCACCCGGTATGCATCGAATACTAAAATCAGGCGGCACTGCCGGATACCCTGGTAGTTGCAAAGAATGTCCATCAGCCTTCCTCTGGCTCCGTCGATACTTTTTTTTGCCAGTTCTTTTAAATCCTCCCAGGCAAAAATAATATTATAGCCGTCCACCAGCAGATATTTTTCCTTTTTATCTGCCTTTTTTCTGCTTTCCCCCTGCTGACCGTAGGTTCTGACTTGGGACGGCATATAACTGCCCTCCCTGGCAGAAATGCTCCGGTCTCCGGAAGCAGTTCCTCTTTTTCCCGTTTTTCCCTTGCCCGGTGTTTTTCTCCCTCCCTTATTGGCATAGAATGTTTTTTCCAGAATCGCATCCACTTCCTCCGTGCCCAGCCATCTGCCGTTCTCCGTATCCCGCTTTTCCGTTTTCCCCCTCTGACTTACCCTTTCCTCCTCCCCCGTTTCCCGAAGTCCTTTTGAAGGCATACAGCTTTCCACATGCATATATTCCTTCACCTTATACCACTCCACGAAAAATCCTGCCCCATGGGCACAAAAAATGGAACCTGACGGATTATCTGCATCTCTTTCCGCTTCATAGCCGCACCTTTCCACAACCTCCTTTGCATTATGACAGCTTCCATACCCTCTGAATGTGCAAAACAGTCTTCCATGCCCCTTCGTATATGCCGTTACTTCCTTTGCATAATCCTGCATAGAAGCCACCGGGGCAGTTCCCGTCAATATGGCTGTTTCCCCTTCCAGCATAGGCATATCAAAGGTTCCGCTCATTCTTTCCACATCGGCCATGGCATGTCCTATCATTTTCTCCGGCACTTCCAGACGGAAATCATAATAAGGCTCCAAAAGCACCGGCTGCGCCTCCATCAGTCCCTGACGCAGCGCCCGGTAAGAAGCCTGCCGGAAGTCGCCGCCCTCCGTATGTTTCTGATGGGCTTTCCCCCCAATTAGCGTAATCTTCATATCGGTAACAGACGCCCCTGTCAATACCCCTTTATGCTCCTTCTCTTCCAAATGAGTCAGAATAAGGCGCTGCCAGTTTCTGTCCAGCACATCCTCACTGCAGTCCGAATCAAATACCAAGCCGCTCCCCGGCTCTCCCGGCTCCAGCAAAAGATGCACTTCCGCATAATGCTTCAAGGGTTCAAAATGTCCTACACCTTCCACCGTATTTCCTATTGTTTCCTTATATACGATATTTCCCGCACCAAAATTCACCTCTACGCCAAAACGCTCCATAATCAGGCTTTTCAGTACTTCCGTCTGCACCTCGCCCATGATTTTTGCCTGTATTTCTTTCAATTCCTCATTCCATACAAGATGAAGCTGCGGCTCTTCTTCCTCCAGCAGCCTAAGTTTGGGAAGAAACAGGGCAAGGTCGCACTCCGGCGGAAGTTCTATTTTATAGGTTAAAACCGGTTCTAAAACCGGCAGGAAATGCCCTTTTTCTATTCCAAGCCCTTCCCCCGGTCTGGTATAGCTCAGTCCGGTTACGGCACAGATACTGCCCGCAGGAACTTCTTCCGCCGTTCTGTATTTTTCCCCGGAATAAATACGGAGCTGGTTTATTTTTTCTTCCCATCCTTCTTCCGTTTTTCCTCCTTTTATAACCGCCTTTGCTTTCAGCCTTCCTCCTGTTACTTTTAAGAAAGTTAATCTGCTGCC
>DNJW01000193.1:0-596 GCA_003488965.1 Lachnospiraceae bacterium
CATAGCAACAATCCAACCTCATCCCACCTGCAAAAAAACTGTTGCCAAGTGTTGCCAACACCTTTAGAGGACGCGCAAATGCCCTGTTTATCAGGTTTCTAGGAATTCATTTCAGCATACTTATCCTCCCCTAAGGAAGCCTTTAGGACTGCGGGAGCCGCAGTTTAGGGGCTTCCGCTATGTTTTATAGGATAAATTTAAAGTATCAGCTCCATATATTCCTGATTTCATAATTATGAAATACTTTTGCCTCTGCAACACAGTCTTCTAATTCCCGCGATATTTCTATCTGTGAATCTAATATACAATCGTAATAACTATGCAGTGCATTTACACAGTTATACAATCCATCCATGTAAAATCTCTGCCCTTTTTCCGCTGGTTCCTTATAAAGCTCCATGCATTTTCTGACTGCTTTATCTTGATGCTTTCATGATTGTTAAAAACATTTGTTGTCAAGGTTCAGTTTTTGGCTATGAGTTTTATTTTCGTAGCAAGGTACGGATAAAATCATCACAATGGTATGGAAGCAACAGTCTTTGGTATGAATTGCAGGGGGATTACTTATGGGACAGTCATCTTCATGCCATTTGTTT
>DNJW01000193.1:781-3023 GCA_003488965.1 Lachnospiraceae bacterium
CAGTCATCTTCATGCCATTTGTTTGGGCGGGCATGAATAAGGACGTGTTTCACACCATCATGCCAGAAGCCTCCCTTTTTTCTGTTTTCAATCACATAGCTTATGAACAGCACCATTCCGATTGCGCCTGTAATCATGGATGGAATCATTAGCCGCAAATAATCAACAGGGACACTAGTGTCTTGTTGCGATATACCGATACAATTTAAGCAGCAACTGGTAGATTTATACCATTCTGGCAAACGCCCACAAATACTCTGTATCAGCAATGTGCCGCGTCCTACAGGTAAACAGAAGTTCTTATTATTACGAAGCAAAACAAAAGCCCGATGAATCGGGGCTTGCATCTGAAATCACGCAAATATTTCGGGCGAGCCGCAATAATTACGGCACACGCAAAATCAAAAAGGAGTTGATGGACGCAGGGAAACAGGTATCCAGACGCCGGATCGGACGGATCATGAAGCAGGAAGGGCTCGTTTCCAATTACACGACAGCGCAGTTCAAACCGCAAAAGGATACCTGCAGCGAATCAAAGACAGAAAATGTCCTGAACCGCCAGTTCCCGAACAGAGAATACAGAGATGTCGTGATAAGCGATTTAACGTATGTAAGGGTAGTTACACGCTGGAACTACATATGTGTGCTTGTTGACCTCTTTAACCGGAAAATCATAGGATACAGCGCGGGGAACATAAAACGGCAGAGCTTGTAAAAGCAGCCTTCCAAAGCGTGGAAGGAAGCCTTGAAGAAATCCGTCTGTTCCACACAGACCGCAGAAACGAATTCAAAAACCAGACAATAGAGGAACTGCTGGAAACGTTTCACATAGAGCGTTCCCTGAGCCATAAAGGATGCCCATATGATAATGCGGTGGCAGAAGCTACATTCCTCCCTGGGATATGAAACCCCGGTACAATACAGACAAAACAACCTTAAAAAAGTGTTGACAATCCACTACTCTATTCCCCCCTTGTGAAAAGTAACTGTAAAATTTATCGTTTTATGCAAAAGACTACATTATGCCTTGTCAAAAAACGACATAAATGATAAGATATAAGATAGATTTTCACTTATTATCATGTATTTTATGATAAACATTTTTGATACCGTTTGATCCATTATACAATGATGAAGGAGGTCATTTCATGAATCAAAAAAGTACGCAGCAGAAAACATCGGTGGATGTGTACCTGTCTACTGTGTATAAATGGGGACTCTTTATACTGGTCTGCGCATGCATGTGTGCTACCGTCATGTTCAATACAGAAAAACTGTTTGGATTATATCCGACCGTTCCCTGGATTGCGACCATTATGCTGGGCGTGATGGATGTCTGCTTTTTTGCCATCGCCATTGCATTGATCAAAACGTCATTCGGCGAAGACGGCTATTTGAAAGACGGAAAACTCAAAATGGGCAAAATCTTTTCCGCCGTGGTCCTGGTCATTCAGTGGAATTATCTGCTGTACATGCTGCCGACGAGAACTTTCTGGGGATTTTTATTCTTTTTCCTGATATTGATGGCATTCTTCCTGGATATTAAAATGCTGGTGTTAAGCGGTCTGGCTTGTATGGTTTCTCTGTTTATCGGCTGGTTTGTCCGGGGAACGGATCTGCTGCCGGTCAAAGATGAACTGTTTCTGACAGACATTATTATGTGTCTTGTTGCACTGATACTGTCATTGACGGGACTGATCATTTTTGTATTTTTCGTCTCCTATTTTCTCGTCAATGCCAAAAAGGACGAACTGGAAGAGAATACAGAACGGGTGCAGCATGTCTTGTCTGAAATACAGATATTGTCCGGCAGTCTTTACGATGCAGGGCTTTCACTGGCAAACACTTCTGAAAACGAAAGCGCTTCCGCGCAGCAGCTTGCAGCCACAAGCCAACAGTTAGTGGACAGCAGTAATCAGCTTATTTCGAAGACAGCGGAAAGTATGGATAATTTGGAAGAATTAAATGCATGCGGAAGCACCGTTTCTGAAAATGTACAGAAAGTGGAATCCACCTCTAAGACCCTGCTTGAAAAATCGGCGGAGAACGAAACCCTTTTGAATAATTTACATAAAATAAACAACGAAGTGTCCGATGCCATGAAGGACACGACGGAAATCACAAAGAAATTATCCGAGGCCGTAGCGGAAATCGGCGTTACTCTGAATCTGATCAGCGACATTTCCTCTTCCACAAATCTGCTGGCGCTCAATGCTTCCATAGAGGCGGCAAGAGCCGGAGA
>DNJW01000193.1:3312-3935 GCA_003488965.1 Lachnospiraceae bacterium
GCTTCCATAGAGGCGGCAAGAGCCGGAGAAGCCGGAAAGGGATTTGCTGTTGTTGCGACAGAGGTGGGAAATCTTGCAAAAAGTACGCAGAATTCACTGTCGGTTGTACAGCCGGTGATTGAGCGGGTACAGAAAAATGCGCAGGAAATTACGGCACAGGTAAATGAAAACGCCGAAAAGATGAATACGCAAAATGAATATTTCGAAAACGTATTTTCCCACATACGCGACATTGCACAGCTTTTGCAGGAATCCAGCGATGCCATAGACATTATGTGCGACGCTCACAACAGACAGACCGATGTAATTAAAAGAACGGTATCCATCAATCAGGATATTGTCGAAAATATCAAAAATGAGAGCGGACAGTTCAATGCGATTAACGCTATGGCGGAAAACAATGCGAAAGATACCGTAAATGTATCGGAACAGGCAACTGTTATCAACAACATGGTTGACAGAATGAGAGACCTCTTAAACTGGTAGTGTAAAATAGTTTGTGTCTTTGGAAAGAAATACCTCTTTTTTGCTAAGAATCAAGATATGACAATTCTTATCAAAAAGGAGGGATTTTTATGCCAGCAACAAAACAGCAGATTCGACAGATTATCGCAGATAACAAC
>DNJW01000026.1 GCA_003488965.1 Lachnospiraceae bacterium
AATCGCCCATGGATGGGCGATTTAGGAAATATGGGACAAGGATGTCCCTTATTTCCGGCCCGGACGGCATCAATATCAGCACTCTTCTGTTTAGAAACATCCCATTCAAAATTCCGCAAAAAACAGACAGCCAGTCTTGGCCGGGCACGGGGCAGCCAGAGGGAGCATATGCAGCCAAACAGCTGCCATCCAGGCTGGAGCGCCTTTGCAATCCGCCTTTTCCTATGGTAAAATAAAAAAAACGTCTTAAACGGAAAGAGAGTACAGCGAATGAAGCTTTTGATAGTGGACGATGAAAAATTGACAAGGGACGGTCTGATGAACAGTATTGACTGGGAACGGCTTGGAATCGACGCGGTAGCCCAGGCTGACGACGGTCTTCATGGTTATGAGCTGGCAGGGAGCTTTCATCCGGATATTGTACTCAGCGATGTGCGTATGCCCCGTATGAGCGGTATTGAGATGGCGGAGAAGCTGCAGGCGGATTGTCCTGATATCAGCATTATCTTTATGAGCGGATATTCGGATAAAGAATATCTGAAAGCGGCCATTAAGCTGAAAGCAGTCAGCTATGTGGAAAAACCGATTGATTTGGAAGAAATCAAAGGGGCTGTCCGTCAGGCGTGCCGGGATGTGGAGGAGGCAAGGAAAGCGGCAGGGATTAAAGCCTTGTCTATTTCCATGTCCCGTTCCGCTTTGGCATCGCGGCTGGCAATGGCTCCTAGGCCGGATGCGCCTCCGGTGAAATGGAAGGAAATGGAATTTCAGTTTCCGGCGGATAATCGTACGGCGTTTTTTACATTTCTGATTCAGTTTTATCATCTCGGCGATATGCCTAACAGTCTGGAAAATCTCATAACGCCTTATATAGCCCAAGTCCTTGATGCTTCGGGGCTTAAGGAAATCCATGGGGTAAGGCAGGGGAGCCTGTTTTTTTATCACATATGGGGATTCCGGAAATATTCGGATAAAGAAAAAGACAGGCTGGGCTGCCGTCTGGAAGAGGTTTTGAAACCCTTGGTCATGCATTATCACATTGTATTTGGAAAAAATGTGGAAGGGGCAGGTGAAATACACAATTCCTATAATTCTGCTGTAATCGAATTGCAGAATTCTTTTTTCAGTCCGGAGAATACACATCGTATTTATGAACATAGGGATAATTACGATTCCTTTTATGATCTTGGAAGGCTGGATATGGAAAACAGGCTGGGCGAATGCCTTTTGCATAAAAGCGAGGAGGAAACCTCCGTTCTTCTGGAGGAAATGCTGAATAGACTGATTGAGATAAAAAGCATCCTTCCCAATCAGGCGAAGGATTTATATTATAAACTTTTTGCAGTGGTCAGGAATACCTACCGGGTCATGCAGATACAGACAGGAAGTATCGAAGAAACGGATATGGGCTTGTGGGGTTCTCTTTCTTCCTGCGAATCTATTTATGAGCTGCATAAATTGCTGAAGGAAAGAGTTGCTTCTTTTTTTACGGAAGCGCGCGGCAGGGAGGAAGAAAACTCCACCATTTATCTGATTAAGCAGTTTATTGCAGACAGATATCAGGATGAAACTTTGTCTGTAAAAGATATCAGCGAACATGTGATGCTTTCGTCATCCTATGTCTGTACTTTGTTTAAAAATGATACCGGTATGACTCTGAACCAGTATCTGACGGAATACCGTATAGAAAGAGCAAAAAAGCTGCTGGAAGACCCAAGATACAAAATCATTGATATTTCCGCAAAGGTAGGCTACAGCGACGGTAATTATTTCGGGAAAATTTTTAAACGGGTATGCGGCATGTCGCCGTCCGAATACCGGGAGAAGACAATTCACTAGGGCAAAAATTTTTTTATGCTTAGGGGAGAATGGGACATGATACATTATTTTTTGCATGATATGAAGTTAAAATACAAATTCATGATTACCAACTTGATACTTGTGCTGGTCCCAACCATAGTCCTTTTTGTTTTTTTGTATGGAAGGCTGTCCCATATTATAGAAGTAAATGCGATAGAGTCGGAAGGGGCAATCGTAAGCCAGACGGCGAGCACATTGGAAGCGACTGCCAGCCAGCTGGTTTATGTGATGGATAATATTACGTCTTCCCCTTTTTTATCCAAGGCAGTTTATACTCCTGATATTGAGGGATATTTATCCGATGTAAAGAACAGTGAAGAGGCCAGGGAGTTTTACAGCAGCATTAATGCGGTAATTGACCATGAGTTTATCAAGGCGGTGAAAATATATATTCCAACCCAGAAAGAGGATACGGACGGTTATGGGGAATCCGGCGTTATTGAACCTATAACAAAGGTGAGGGGGAGCCATTGGCATGGGATTTTTGCAGGTTCTCCTCAAACAGTATCTTTATTTTGCCCCAGATTTTATCTGACAAGCTACGAGGCGCAAACCCTTGGGGATATGGCGTATATCAGAAAATTTACCAATATTGCCAACCCGGAGGAGACTTGTGCCTATATTGCGGTTTATTTTTCAAGGCAGCATTTGCAGAATATTCTGCACCAGAATTTGACCAGCATGAACAGCGTGTATTATATCATTAACAGTAGAGACTGTATCGTGGGGGCATCCAGCCAGGTACTGGCAGGCACTTATTTTATGAGCTATGATACCATCCAGCAGACCATCGGGGATACACAGGAGTTTACCATGGGAAGAATATTGGATGAGAGCCTATATATGGGATACAGGGAAATCGGGCAGACGGACTGGAGGCTGGTGTCGGTGATACCGGAGGACAGCGTTTTTACCGAGAGCCAGAGGGTGTTGTTTAATACGATGTATCTTTATCTGTTTTTTGCGTTTCTGGCTTGCAGCGTGGCGCTGGCTTTATCGGGGAGCATAGCGCGGCGTCTGTCCAAGGTGGTAGAAAAAATGAACCAATATAGGGATAAGATGCCGGTGAAGTTTGAGAATAACAAGGACCGGGATGAAATCGGGCAGCTGGTAGGCAATTATAATATCATGGTAGACCGTATTAATGATTTGATGGAGGAGCAGACAAAGACGGCGGAGCAGTTAAAGGTATCCGAAGTGAAGGCGCTGCAGGCACAGATTAATCCGCATTTTCTTTATAATATGCTGGATATGATTAATTGGCTGGCGCAGAGCGGGCAGCAGGAAAAGGTATCCATCGCAGTCAGAACTTTGTCTAAATTTTATAAGCTGACGCTGTCAAAAAAGAATATTACCATTCCGATAGGGGAGGAACTTAATCATGTAAGCCTGTATGTGATGCTTCAGAACATGAGGTTTGAAAATAAAATAGAGTTTTTGATAGATGTGCCGGATGAAATTATGGATTATGAAATCCCTAAGCTGGTTTTGCAGCCGATTGTGGAGAACTCCATCCTGCATGGTATTTTTGAAAAAGAGTCAAAAGAGGGAAGTATTGTAATTATGGCATGGACGGAGGGCGGGGATATTGTGTTTACAGTGTCCGATACAGGCATAGGAATCCGGCCGGAACGGCTGGAGACGATACTGGACGGCACTGAGGAAAGCGAGCACGGAAGCAATATCGGAATCTACAATACCCACATGCGCCTTAAGTATCTCTATGGGGAGGGATACGGCCTGCATTTTGAGAGCCGCTACGGACAAGGGACAGAGGTTCAAGTGAGGATTCCGACGGTTCGGCGATTGACTTAATGGAAGCGGAATATTCGGAAGGTGTCATTCCGGTCAGTTTTTTAAACTGTCTGGAAAAATAATGGATGGAATTATAGCCTAGGTAATCCGCAATTTGGGAGAAATTCATTTTCCGGCTCCGTATCAGCTGCTTGGCAGCGTTTATTTTCATTAAGGAAAAATAATCAATAATGCCGCAGCTTGTGTTATCCCGGAAAAGCTGCTGTAAAAGGGAACGGCCGATAAGGTTGTCCTTGCATATCTGCTGAATGGAGAGATGCTCCCTGATATGCTCCTCCATATAAGAAATAATTTTATAGAACAGTTCATCTTCTCCCCGGTTGCGGGCAGATTTGGGGATGGTGGCAAATGCGCTGTCCGGTCCGTTGTTGCGGATAAGCTGTATAAGAAGCTGCTGAAGGTAAATCTGAATCAGCTGTTCGGAGCCAAAGGGGATAGCTTCGTTACGGTTGCGGATAAGTTTCTTGCAGTAAGGGTCTCCGAGAGGACAAGAGTAAGTCAGACTGGCTTCTTTGATAATATTGCCCAGCAGCTTCCGCTCGGAGGGACCGATTTCCAGCCTTTTATTCCGGAAAAAGTCCATAGCGGGGGAACTGCATTCAAAACCTATTACAACAAGGTTGGGGGCAGCCACTCCATTGGCATAAACATTATGGAATTCCCCCGGCTGGTGGAAAAGGATATCGTCTTTGTTCAGCGTGTGGACGGTTTTGCCGGCAACCGCATTGACTGTTCCTTTATCTACGTACAGGAATTCCCAGAAAGAATGGGATTCTTCTTTAAATACGAAATCGCTCATATATTCAAAATAGTGAATAGAAGCAATTTTATCAATTATCAGTTCTTTTTTTAATGTGATGCTTTCGTAAGCCATAAATTCCTCTCATTCTGTTAATGGTATGCCATATTTGGCAAATAAGATGAACAATTGTACAAAGATTTTTTTGCATAACGATTTATAATGAAATATAACGAGGTTCTGTATCCATGCAATCCGGGGATGCAGATTATTTTATTAAAGTATATATGAAATGCCGAAGAAAAGAAAGCATATATTTGAAGAAAAAATGAATGTGGAACTGGAACAAGGAGGAAAGAAATGAAAAAACCGATTTTGGTGATTATGGCGGCTGGGATGGGAAGCCGTTACGGCGGGTTAAAGCAGCTTGACCCGGTAGACGGGCAAGGACACATAATTATGGATTTTTCTTTGTATGATGCGGTCCAGGCCGGATTTGAAAAGGTGATATTTATTATTAAAAAAGAAAACGAGGCAGATTTTAAAGAGGTCATCGGCAATAGGATTGAAGGGAAAATGCAGGTGGAGTATGCCTTTCAGGAGCTTTTGGATATTCCGGACGGATTTGAGGTTCCGGAGGGCAGAGTGAAGCCTTGGGGAACCGGCCATGCGGTATTAAGCGGCAGGAAGCTGGTGGACGGTCCTTTTGTGGTTATCAATGCGGATGACTATTATGGGAAAAGTGCTTTTTCCCAGATTTATGATTATCTGACTACCCACGAGGACGGCGAAAAATATAATTATGTTATGGCAGGTTATGTGCTGGAAAACACTTTAACAGAAAACGGTCATGTGGCAAGAGGGATATGTACGGTTGACGCCGACGGTCATTTGTCGGGAATTACAGAGAGAACGCGTATTGAAAAGAAGGGGGGAAAAACGGTATATACGGAGGATGAAGGGAAAAGCTGGCATGAGATTCCGGAAGGGAGCATTGTTTCTATGAATTTATGGGGGTTCACAGAAAGCTTTATGAAGGAACTGGAGACAGGCTTTGTACCGTTTCTGGAAAAGGGGCTGAAGGAAAACCCTTTAAAGTGCGAATATTTTCTTCCCAGCGTAGTAAATGGCCTTGTGGCAGAAGGAAAGGCATCTGTTGCAGTTTTAAAATCCTATGACCGCTGGTACGGGGTAACTTATAAGGAAGACAAAAAAATGGTTTCGGATGCAATGGAAAAAATGAAGAGGGAAGGGTTGTACCCGCAAAATTTATGGAGTGAGGATTAACGGGGAAGCAGGAGGTATATAGCGTGAGAAGAACTTCTAAT
>DNJW01000194.1 GCA_003488965.1 Lachnospiraceae bacterium
AGCGAAAGCGCGTCTGTGTTGGAACATACAAGCTGCACAATGACAAGTGCAGAATCACCGTGTTTCGCAATTACCTATATACAAAAAGTGCCCCAAACTACTTTTTTCATTTGAGGCACTTTACCAAAAGCATTATTTGGACAACAATTCCTCCACTGCCGCATCCACATTCTGCAGAGTAGCCGTCAAATCCTGGGCACCGAGAAGATAGCTCTGCATCTGCGTACCATACTCCTCGTGGGCCGGCGCTGCCGCTCCCCACTCATTCCAAGGACAGTATACATTTCCTGCTGCCAATGCATCCGCTGCACTGTTATAAGCTTCCGGCAAATCAAAAACCGCTCCGTCCAGATAGGAAGAACCGCCCTGATTATTCTCCCATAAGGCTGCCTGTCCTTCCACGGTAGAAATCGCCGCAACCACCTTCATGGCTGCCTCCTTATTGGCTGAATTAGCATTTACCGCAAATCCGCATCCCGGTCCTCCGATTAACCAGCCGGCGCTCTCGCTAAGTCCGTAAAAAGGCATCATATCAATCTGTAAATCCGGGTTCTTCGCCATAATCGCATCCAAATCCCAGGGACCGGAACAGAACATCGCTGCATCGCCCATTGCAAACTGCTCCAAAGCCTGGTCGTGGTCAATTCCTGTCATATCGGTAGTATAAATACCTTCCGTTATCATCTCCGACCATTTTTCCAGATAAGAATTCCAGGTGCCGTCCATTTTTACCTTGCCGTCTCTGTAATCGCTGCCGAAATTTTTTCCCGCATCGGTAGAAAGATATTCCGCTGCCACAAATGCCATGGAATTTTTCAGCATCGGCTCCCAGGATTTCAGTCCTGCTGCCAAAGGGGTAATTCCTAAATCCTGAAACTGCTTGCATACCGCTATATATTCATCGAATGTCTTCGGCAGTTCGATACTATTTTCCTCAAATAACGCTTTGTTATAAAAAATCCCTTCAAACCAGCTGATTCCCGGAAGGGCATATACACTTCCGTCATAAGAGTATACGCTGGTTCCTGCATCGGAATAATTTCCGGCCAGTTCGTCCAGCGGCTCCAGATAACCCAGCCTTGCATGCTTCAGCGCCGAGCCGGGAGATTCGCAGATAATATCCGGTCCTTCCTCCGCCGACAGCTGTGTATCCACAATCGTATCATAATTGGAATTGTCCACAAACAGATACTCAATCTCCACATCCGGCACTGCCTCCGCCAGATAATCCAGCATCGCCGCAACAGTGTCCTCACTGTTCCAGTAGGTCATACGGATTACCGTCTTTCCGCCGCTGCTTTCTTCCCCTTTTCCCTCTGCGGCGTCTTCCCCGCCTCCTGCTTCTTGCACACTTGCCTCTTTGGTCCCGCTGCCGGACGCTTCGTTTCCTCCGCTGCCGCATCCGGTAAGCATCGCCGCCGTCACCGCCATGCAGAGCAATACGCTAAGTATTTTTTTCTTCATTCCACTATATCCTCCCTTTCGTTTGATACCTTTATTTTAAAATTTTTCCTCTCCTCCCGAAATAATACATTTTTTAGAATTCTGTTCCTTTTTCGCGGAATTTATTTTTTCTGTTTTATTTTTACGGTAAAACGAGTGTATCCTTCTTCCGTAATGTTTACGGACAGCCCGCAGCCGTCCCCATAATAAATGGCAATCCTTTGCTGAATATTAAAAATGCCGTATCCCTTTCCCGGTCTGTTCAAAATATCTTTTAGAAGCTCCATATCCATAACAGGCCCGTTGTTGCTGACGGAAAAAAGCAGCCATTCTTCCTCCTTCCAAAATTCTATTATGACAATCCCTTCCTGTTCCTCCTCATCTACATAATCTATCCCATGCTCAATGGCATTCTCCACAATAGGCTGCAGCAGGAAATTCAGCATTTCGCACTCCATGCCCTCCTTGTCAATCCGGTATTCTACCCGGAATCCTTTTTCCTTTGTCATCTGCTGGATTTTCACATAGGCCCGGATATTTTCCAGCTCCCTTTCTACCGTAGTCATCTGCTTTCCGCCGTTTAACATGGTCCTGTAAAATTTTGCCAAAAGCCCCGTAATATCGCTGATTTCATCCTCCCCCTTCTTTAATGCCTTCCATTTGATGGATGAGAGCGTATTATATAGAAAATGAGGATTTATCATTGCCTGCAGT
The DNA here is from genome assembly GCA_003488965.1 of Lachnospiraceae bacterium. Classification (GTDB taxonomy): domain Bacteria; phylum Bacillota; class Clostridia; order Lachnospirales; family Lachnospiraceae; genus Kineothrix. Next base: position 2,158 of record DNJW01000194.1, read on the forward strand.
GCTTTCAGTTCTGTAGCCTTTTTCTCTATCTCGATTTTATATACCTGATTGATGGTATCGTTCAGCCGTTCCGTCATTCTGCCCAGACTGTTGGTTACAATACCGATTTCATCCGTATCCTCCGTATAACACGGATTTTCCAGATTTCCTCCGGAGATGATTTCCGCCTGCTCCTTCAAATAGAGCAATCTCCTGCTCAATGTCCTTGAAAATATGCTTATAAAAACAAGCGCTACCGAAACACAGCCAAGCATAACAATCAAGGTGGATATCATGATGGAATTTACCTGTTCCGAAATCATTCCTCTCTCCACATAATAATAAACGGTCCAGCCGGTACTCTCCAGACTTCCCGTTTTCAGCAGACAGCCGGGCACCCTCCATTCCGTTTTTCTTCCTTCCTTTCCGTCTCCTTCTGCCGCAGCAGCCAACGCCCTTTCCAGCACCTGTTCCCCCATCTCCTTATCCGGCGAATCCTTCCTATATACAATCTTTCCCTCTTCGTCCACAATTAAAATTCCGTTTTCCAGATAATCCATACTCCGTACCGGTTCCAGCATCCGGTTTAGGAAAAATTCTGTTCTCATAACGCCGATAGAACGGCTGGTGGTCGCCGTATCCAGCACTGTCCTTGTAGCAAACAATGCTTCTCCTTCCACCGTCCATTTCGTCTGAAAATTTTCCTGATGCTCCTGATACCATTTTTCCTTCTCATAAAGAGCAGAAGGCTCCAAAAAGGAACCTATCTTATCCCCTACATAAGGCGTTACAATCTGTATGCTCTTTATGTTGGAATCGCTGCTGATAAAATACCAGAAAATAGGCTCCACCGTCTTAATCAACTACCCCGGTGCAAGCA
>DNJW01000233.1:0-143 GCA_003488965.1 Lachnospiraceae bacterium
ATTTTCACACATTTCCTTATTTTTGCAAATGATACTTCTCCAGCATTTTTTTTACATAAATTCCCGTATAAGAATTTTTATTTTCCGCCACTTCCTCAGGAGTCCCGCAGGCAATCACCGTTCCGCCCCTGTCTCCGCCTTCC
>DNJW01000233.1:441-5274 GCA_003488965.1 Lachnospiraceae bacterium
GTTCCGCCCCTGTCTCCGCCTTCCGGACCGATGTCAATAATATAGTCTGCCGTCTTGATTACATCCAGATTGTGTTCAATGACCACCACTGTATTGCCGCCGTCCGCCAGCCTGTGCAGAATTTCCGTCAGTTTATGGACATCCGCAAAGTGAAGCCCTGTAGTAGGCTCATCCAGAATATATATGGTTTTTCCCGTACTCCTTTTGCTTAATTCCGTTGCAAGCTTGATTCTCTGCGCCTCTCCTCCGGACAAGGTTGTGGAAGGCTGCCCCAGTTTGATATAGGATAGGCCTACATCATTCAAGGTTTCTATTTTGCGCCGGATGGAAGGTACATTTTCAAAAAATCCCACCGCTTCTTCCACTGTCATGTCCAAAACGTCATAAATGCTTTTTCCTTTATATTTTACGTCCAAAGTTTCTCTATTGTACCTTTTTCCTCCGCATACCTCACAAGGAACATAAACATCCGGCAGAAAATGCATTTCTATTTTGATAATTCCGTCACCGCTGCAGGTCTCGCATCTGCCGCCCTTTACATTAAAGCTGAAACGTCCTTTCTTATAGCCCTTGGCCTTGGCATCTGCCGTAGCTGCAAACAAATCGCGGATTTGATCAAATACTCCCGTATAAGTTGCCGGATTGGAGCGGGGCGTTCTTCCTATCGGCGACTGGTCGATATTGATGACCTTATCCAGCTGCTCGATTCCCTTAATACCCGCATGCCTGCCCGGAATCGTCCTCGCCCGGTTCAAATCCCTGGCTAAATGTTTATACAAAATTTCATTTATAAGGGAACTTTTTCCAGAACCGGAAACTCCTGTTACACAAGTCATCACCCCTAAAGGTATTTCCACATTGATATTCTTCAGATTATTTTCCGCCGCTTTCATTACGGTTAATTTGCCCGTGGGTCTTCTCCTGCTTTGCGGAACCGGAATCTGCAGCCTCCCGCTAAGGTATTCGCCCGTTATGGAGCCCGGCGTATTCATAATCTCCTCCGCGGTTCCTACAGCCACTACCTCTCCGCCATGGGATCCTGCCCCCGGTCCGATATCCACAATATAATCTGCCGCCAGCATAGTGTCTTCATCATGTTCCACTACAAGCAGAGTATTTCCCATATCTTTCAAATTTTTCAGTGTATTTAGGAGCTTATCGTTATCCCTCTGGTGCAGACCTATGCTCGGCTCATCTAAAATATAGCAGACTCCCACCAGACCGGAGCCTATCTGGGTTGCCAGACGGATTCTCTGCGCCTCCCCTCCGGAAAGAGTTCCTGTAGCTCTCGCCAAAGACAGATAATCCAGCCCTACATCAATCAAAAATCCTACCCTGGCCCTAATTTCCTTCAGTACCTGTCTGCCAATCAGCTGCTGCTGTTTTGTCAGCTCCATCTCCTGCAGGAAACCATGGAGATTTCCTATGGACATCGAAGTGATTTCAAAAATATTTTTGCCGCTTACCGTTACTGCCAGAGACTCCTTTTTCAGACGCATCCCTTTGCAGACTTTACATGGAGTAATACGCATAAAGGTTTCATACTCCTGCTTCATAATATCCGATGACGTTTCACGGTATCTCCGCTCCACGTTTCTAATCAGGCCTTCGAAAGCAACCGGGTAAATTCCCTGCCCGCGCTGCCCCTTATAATGCACCTCTACTTCCTGCCCTCCTGTGCCGTAGATAATTACATTTTTTACTTTGTCTGGATATTCTTCAAATGGCGTATCCAAATCGAACCCATATTTCTTTTCCAGCGCCCTTAGTACCGCATTGGTAAAACTGGAGGTATCACTGCAGGACTGCCACCCTGTTACCGCAATTGCACCTTCATTGATACTAAGCCTTTTGTCCGGAATCATTAAATCCACATCAAATTCCATCTTATATCCCAGCCCAAAGCATTCCGGACAAGCTCCGAAAGGATTGTTGAAGGAAAAGCTCCTTGGTTCAATCTCGCTGATGCTGATACCGCAGTCCGGGCAGGAAAAACTCTGGCTGAAATTTACCGGTTCTCCCCCTATCACATCCACAATCAAAAGCCCTTCCGCCAAAGCAAGAACATTTTCTATGGAGTCTGTCAGCCTTCTTTCAATTCCCTCTTTCACCGCCAGCCTGTCTACCACAACTTCTATATTATGCTTAATGTTCTTATCCAGTTTAATCTCTTCCGACAGTTCGTATAAATTGCCGTCCACACGTACGCGTACGTAGCCGCTCTTCTTGGCCCGCTCAAACACCTTGGCATGCTCTCCCTTTCTTCCTCTCACAACCGGTGCCAGCAGCTGGATTTTGCTGCCGGCAGGCATCTCCATAATCTGGTCCACCATCTGATCCACCGACTGTTTTTTTATCTCTTTTCCACATGCGGGACAATGAGGAATACCGATTCTCGCATATAAAAGCCTGAAATAATCATAAATTTCCGTCACTGTTCCCACCGTAGAACGGGGATTCCTGTTGGTGGATTTCTGGTCAATGGAAATCGCCGGAGAAAGCCCTTCGATTTTTTCTACATTAGGTTTTTCCATCTGCCCCAGAAACTGCCTTGCATAAGAGGACAAAGATTCCATATATCTCCTTTGTCCTTCCGCATAAATCGTATCAAATGCCAGGGAAGATTTCCCGGAACCCGACAGTCCGGTGAGAACTACCAATTCATTTCTAGGTATATCCACGTTTATATTTTTCAGATTATGTTCGTTTGCCCCCCGTATTTTAATATATTCCTTCCGGGGCAGCATTTTTGAATTTGTATTTTCCATCTCTCTCTCCATTGTCATCCTCTATTTCCAGTAGTCTGCCAAAAGACTGACGACTTCCGGCTCTTGCCGTTTCCGGTACTGTTTATTTATCCATATCAGCTATCTGTCTTTTCAGTTCCGCCATTTTATCCCTTAATTCCGCTGCCGCTTCAAAATTCAAATCAGCAGCCGCCTGCTTCATCTTCTTCTGTATCTTTCCAACCAGTTTCTCCAGCTCTTCCCTGCTCATGGATTCCGGATCCTTTTCAAAGTTTACCTCCTCCTTGGCAATTACTTTCGAAATACTGATCAAATCCCTAACTGCTTTTTTTATCGTCTGAGGCGTAATCCCGTTCTCTTCGTTATATTTATTCTGTATCTGCCGGCGCCTGTTCGTCTCGGTGATAGCCGCATGCATGGAATCCGTCATATTATCCGCATACATGATAACCCGGCCTTCCGCATTTCTTGCCGCACGTCCTATAGTCTGAATCAAGGAAGTCTCGGAACGCAGAAATCCTTCCTTATCCGCGTCCAATATTGCCACCAGCGAAATTTCCGGAATATCCAGCCCCTCTCTCAGCAAATTAATTCCCACCAGTACGTCAAATACGTCCAGACGCATATCCCGGATAATCTCCGCCCTCTCCAAAGTATCAATATCGGAATGGAGATATTTTACCCGGATACCCACTTCTTTCATATAATCCGTCAAATCCTCCGCCATCCTCTTTGTCAACGTGGTAACCAGCACCTTATTATGCTTCTGGATCTCCTTGTTTACCTCGCTCACCAGGTTGTCAATCTGTCCTTCTACCGGACGTACATCCACCTCCGGATCCAGCAGTCCTGTAGGACGGATAATCTGCTCCGCGCGCAGCAGCTCATGCTCCTGCTCGTATTCCGCAGGGGTAGCCGATACAAACAGAAGCTGGTCAATATGCTCTTCAAACTCCTGAAAGTTCAGCGGCCGGTTATCCAGCGCCGAAGGAAGGCGGAAACCATAATCCACCAATGTATTTTTTCTGGAGCGGTCCCCGGCAAACATTCCCCTTATCTGAGGCACTGTCATATGGGATTCATCAATAATAATCAGATAATCGTCCTTAAAATAATCCATCAGGGTAAGAGGTGTGGCTCCTGCCGGCATTCCGTTTAAATGTCTTGAATAATTTTCAATACCGGAGCAAAACCCGGTCTCCCTCAGCATCTCAATATCAAAATTTGTCCGTTCCGCAATCCTCTGGGCCTCCAGCAGCTTATCCTCCCCCTTGAAAAAGCGTACCCGGTCTTCCAATTCCAGTTCAATATTTTTACAAGCCGCCTTAATTTTTTCCTGAGACACTACATAATGGGAAGCCGGAAAAATGGAAATATGCTCCAACACCGCATGCACCTGTCCGGTCAAAGGGTCCGTCTCTGCAATTCTGTCTATTTCATCCCCGAAAAACTCTACCCGTATCAGATAATCTCCTCCCTGGGCCGGATAGATTTCCACCACATCTCCTCTTACCCGGAAACAGCCCCTGCCCAAGTCCATATCATTTCTGTCATACTGGATATCAATCAGTTCCCTGATTACCGCATCCCTGTCTTTTATCATTCCCGGACGCAGAGATACAATCATCTCCTGATAATCGTCAGGGCTTCCCAATCCGTAAATACAGGATACACTGGCTACTACCACCACATCCCTTCTCTCGGTCAAAGAGGCCGTGGCCGAAAGCCTCAGCTTCTCAATTTCTTCATTAATGGAAGAATCCTTGGCTATATAGGTATCCGAAGAAGGGACATAGGCTTCGGGCTGGTAATAATCGTAATAGGAGACAAAATATTCCACTGCATTCTCCGGGAAGAATTCTTTAAATTCACCATAAAGCTGCCCTGCCAAAGTTTTATTATGGGCAATTACCAGCGTCGGCTTATTTAACTGCTGGATAATATTTGCCATGGTAAAAGTTTTCCCGGAACCGGTGACACCAAGAAGGGTTTGGAATTGATTGCCTTCCTGAAAGCCTTTTACAAGGGCTTCTATTGCCTGGGGCTGGTCGCCTGTGGGTTGGTATTCTGAGTGAAGTTTGAAGAT
>DNJW01000002.1 GCA_003488965.1 Lachnospiraceae bacterium
GTAAAAACCAACAAAAAATACTAAAAATAGGTTGACAGGAATCTGCTAAAAATATATCATAAATATTATAAGAAAAAAATAAGACTATGCAGCAAATGACTCAATTTGATTTTGGGAGCCGAATCTAACCATTCGGCTTTTGCCCGTGGGGAAATAGGGCATAGTCCGGTGAAGAATGGGGGAGCCGTTTGATAACAAATGAAAGAAGTCAGATAAAGGGGGCAGAAATCGGATGTTTCCCAACGCTGGATGCTTTGTGCAGTACTCTGCCGAGGAACGTCCGTATGCATATGAAACGGGTAGGAAGATATGCAGATGTGATTTATCGGTATATGCTGGAAAATAATATGGGAGATTTGGAAGAACATATGGGAATAGAATATAGGCAGTACAGCGAAGAAATATTTGCGCTGCATGATATCGGCCGGCACTTTATTCCTTTTGAGATATTGAACAAGGTCGGGGGATTGAGCGAGAAAGAAAAGCAGATTATTAAAGACCATACAGTAAATGCGCGGAAAGCTATAGGAAGCATTTATATACAGCCTTTTCCGGATGAAATTATGAGACAGTGGGAAAGTATTGCGGTATATCATCACGAGAGATTTGACGGGGAAGGGTATCCAGAAGGAAAAAAGGGGGAGGAGATTCCGATAGGGGCAAGAATATGTGCAATCGCGGATACCTATGACGGAATTGTAAGCTGGAAGCCGTATAAGAAAAAGCAGACATCAAAAGAAGAAGCTGTCTGTATTATTGAAAAAGAGGCAGGAGGGCAGTTTCAGCCGGAATTAGTAAAAATTTTCAAAGCATGTACCGATAGATTTTGAGCAGGAGGGGCTTTATGAAAATAGGAAAACATTTTTCGGACAAGGGACGGAAAGAGAAGAACGGAATAAAGCGTACTTTAATAAGCAGGGTAGATTTGGTTAACCGGTTCAAGCATTGGTACATGGGCGGTATCAGCCTGTTCCGGAGTCTTTTCCGTGTTCATGCGGCGAAACAGACGGTTGCTATTATTTTATTTATTTTATCTGTGGCATTTATTATGGCGGCATTCTATACTAATGCAGGAGAATTTGTTGTAAAGGTAGACCGGGAAATGGCCAGGGACGGTTTTTATCTGTCGGAAATACCGAATTTTGATGAAAGGCTGATTACATTGCGTGCCGATGCATTGGTAGATGCTACCAACGTAAGTATTTATAATATCGACGAAGACGTTATGGATATTGACGGAGAGCATCACAGTGCGGATGTATTCGCTTATACTTTCTATGTAAAAAATCTGACAGGGGAAACAAAGGACTACAGATATACTTTATTTATAAGAAATAAAACCCAGGGAGTGGAAGAGGCGGCGTGGATTATGCTGTTTCATAACGGCAAACAGGAGATTTTTGCTAAGGCCAACAAAGCCGGGCATCCTGAATGCCAATATTCTGAATTTGAATTTCCGTTTCAGGAATATGCCCTGCACCCGGAAAAACAGCAGACTGCTATTTCCAATAGGAATCCAGGCTATATAACGCAGGAAGTGATTGATTATCATGATTTTGACAGTTTGGACGGTATATATCAGCTGACAACCGTGCCTTTCGCTTCGGAAAAAACGGTTTGTACGGGGCTGCGTCCGGATTTCGAGCATGATGGCATGGACAAGTTTACAGTGGTTATCTGGCTGGAGGGTGAAGACCCGGAATGCGTGGACGCGATTATCGGCGGAGAAATAGAACTTGCCATGAGTTTTACATATTAATAATGAAAAAACAGAAGGAAGATGGGAAAAGGGACGGAGGAGGCAAATGGGAAAGAAAAGCAGAATAAAGGAAGGAAGAATCACAGAAATAAAGCCCACAGAGGGAAAAACAGCAGAAGAAAACAGGACGCCGGAAGAAGAAAAGAGAAGGCTGAAGAACAGGGTATTAATGTGTCTGCTGTATCTGGCAGTGCTGTCTACAGCGACCTATGCATGGTTTACCATGAATAATAAACCACGGGTGCTGAATCTGGCCCTTTCTGCCGCCGCAGCCGGGGATTTGCTGATTGCAGATGATTTGGGGGGCGGACCAGGGGAATACGACGAGGAGTTGGATTTAAAAACGGCAACGCAGAAGTTTCCGATGGAGGAGGTACAGCTAAATCCAGTGACCACGGCTGACGGACAAATATTTTATGCACCGGTTTACAGGGGGAAGACGGTAACCGATGTAGAGGAGATTACGGACTTGGATGAACTGAACCGGCAGTATGTATATGAGAAAACATTTTATCTGAAAGCGGGCAGCCTGAAGAACAGCAGAGGACAGAGAGTGGCGAGAGGAGCCATGAAAATTTATGAAATTATGCTGCTTGGACCAGAACAGGACGGGGAAGAAAACAGCGGCTGCTCTGTGAAGCAGGCGGCGGGGGCGTCAACATCCGTTCCGGGAGATACGGCGGCCAACTCTATCCGAATTTCCTTTGAGGTAGAGGGACAGGAAATTGCCATATGGGAGCCTAACAGTGACAGGCATAACAGCGATACGGAAAAGGCGATTGACAACGTCAAAGGGACTTACGGTACATATGAAACTTTGCAGCAGACGAATGACGGAAGCTTTGTAGGCGGCGAGAACGGCAGTTCGCAAAAGCTGTTTGAGATTGAAGAGGAACAGGATGTAAAAGTAACAATGCGTGTATGGATGGAAGGTACGGACGAAGACTGTACGAACTCCAATGAACTGGACGAAATTATAGGAAATATACAGTTTATTTCTTCAGAGGTAAAAGGCGGCAGATAGGCTGGAATGGGAGACTAGGAGACTAAGATGAATGCATTTTTTTATTACTTTTATAATTTTATGAGAAGTATTTTCGGCCATATATGGAACGTGCTCGTGGCAATAAAGGATGCCATAGTTGGTATTTTTGACATTCGTTATTACATGGAACTTTTTAATACATACCGGGACGACTTATCCCCCCTTGGCTGGGTGGCTGCAATTATTGTACATATTCTTCTGCTGATGCTGCTGGCTTTGTTTGTATTTTTGGTATATAAGGGATTAAAAGTGATTTTCCGTTTCAAGGTTCCGGTGGTGGAATACGAAAAAATGAAGGATGAAGTAGTGACGCTGAAACGGGAGATTATGAAGGCCAACTATGAAAAGGATAAAATTCTTGCCATGAAAATTTCGGAATTGGGCATGGAGGTCAATGCAGATTTGCTGGATACCCCTAACGGGCTTTTCGAAAACGGGATGGTGGAAGAGACGGCCGGCAATTCTGAAAATATTGAGGAGGAGCAGGAAGAAGAGACTGCAGAGGTTGTGGAAATGAAGGAAAAGAGATTTCCGAGACTGTCCTCAGTAGATTTATATTATACAGACCCGGAATATAAAGCGCCGGTGTATAACAATACCATATCTTTGGAGGAAGTGTGTATTAATTTCCGGAATTATGCGGCGAGCAAACTGGGACTATATTACGAGCTGGAAGTAATGAAGCAGGTATTTGCTTCTTTCGGGGCTGCGAAAATGCTTATTTTACAGGGAATATCCGGAACAGGTAAAACCTCTCTTCCTTATGCGTTCGGACAGTATATCCAGAATCCCAGCGTAATATGCTCCGTTCAGCCTTCCTGGAGAGACAGGACGGAACTGTTCGGTTATTATAACGATTTTACAAAAAAATACACGGAAACGGACTTTTTAAAAACTTTATATGAGGCTCATTATTATGAGGATCCCAGGATTGTAATTCTTGATGAAATGAATATTGCAAGGGTGGAATATTATTTTGCAGAGATGCTTTCCATTCTGGAACTCCCCAGGGAAGAAGAACGGTTTGTCACAGTTGTTTCCAATACGGCGGCAAATGATCCTGCTCTTATGAAGGAGGGGAAGATATGGATTCCCAATAATGTATGGTATGTGGGAACGATTAATAACGATGATTCCACCTTTGCGGTGGCGGATAAGGTATATGACCGTGCGATTCCCATTGATTTAGATGACAGGGCAGAATTTTTTGAGGCGCCGGATACGGAACCGCTGCGTCTGAGCTATAAACATCTGGAAGAACTGTATGACGAGGCAAAGAAAAAGTATCCTATTGCGGAAGAAAATCTTATTCTTCTGGATAAATTGGATAAATATTTAATAGAACATTTCCGGCTGACTTTCGGAAACAGAATTATGCGGCAGCTGAAGGAATTCGTGCCGTGCTACGTGGCATGCGGCGGTACTGAAATCGACGGGATTGATTTTATGTTTTCGAAAAAAATTTTACGTAAGTTTGAATCCTTGGGACTGGGATTCATCAGGGATGAACTGGATGGGCTGGTAGTATATCTGGACCGTCAGTTCGGAGGAGAAAATATGAAAATCAGCAAGGCATATCTGGCAAGGCTTAAGAGGATGAGTACGGGCTGATGAACAGGACGGAAACTGGAAGTATGAGGTAAGGCTATGGAAAACAAGGACGGCATCGGTTATGTGCATGAAACCTATCGGAATATGAATCGGGAAGAAATGCAGGAACAGCTGAAAGACGATAAATTCTATAATTATTTTTATAATCTTCTGGAAAATTCAAGCAATTACTGCAAATTTTCCAATGCGAAGCTTGTGAAAAGCATTGATGAAGAATGGGTCAGGGAAATAGAAGCGGCCATGCCGTCCTTGCATTATGTTATTGTCCATCCAAGAAAATTTATTGAAGAGGAAAGAGAAGTTGTGAATGTGGCCATGGCGCGGAACATTACGACGGAATCTATCCGGCATCTTTTGCAGCATAGCGACCTGATTGATGAATATAGGGAAGACGGGACAGTAATCCCCAGCAGGATTCTTAATGTATATAAGGAAGAAAGTATTAATATATACGAAAACCGTTTTATCTGTACCCTGATGGCGGAACTGCAGTATTTTGTAAACAAACGATTTAATGTGATTTTTGAAGCCAGCAAGGATGAAATAGGAACCTTTTTTGAGATGGAATCCAGGGTGGATAATTATACGGAGGTAATTGAGTATAATTTATCCGTCAAGATTCAGGAAAAGCAGACAGATGTTAATAATGAGGAGGAAAATAACAATATTTTTGCCCGTATTATAAGGATTCATCAACAAGTAAATATGCTGGCGGCAACCGAGTTTATCAGCATGATGAAGCGTTATCCGGCGGTCGCCCATCCGATTGTAAAAACTAATGTAATCGGCAAGAACAAAGATTATAAGGCGTGTCATCAGCTGTGGAATTTTATCCATTCTTATAACCGGGTGGGATATAAAGTGAATATTGTAAAACAGGAACCTACCATATCCAGACAATTTGAAAGAGATATTTACAATACCGTAATCCGGGATTATGCGATGCTTCATAATAATATGAAGTTTGCCAATGAAATTAATATCGACCGTCCGAAAAAAGAACGGGAGATGGATGCCAAACAGATTCGCCAGATGCTGGAAGAAATGGTTCTCAATACAAGCCTAAGCGATGCTGCTTTAAAGAAACTGGTATTAAAAGAACTGTCCGATATTCAGATGAAACGGAAGGCGGAACTGGCAGAGCTGGAGCGTATTCAAAGACAGAAGATGAAAGAAATACGCAAGAACCAGATGCAGCAAAAATCCGGAGAACTTACATTGGAAGATATAGACAGTGAAAATAATATTAAGCTGCCTGATATAGAGACAGAAAAATCAGGAAGCAAAGCAAAAGAAAAGAGGCAGTCATTGAGACAGAGGAGACTGGCAAAGGCTGAGAAACGCCGGGCAAGCAATAAGTAATGAAAAAAATATTAATGAAAATAGGAAACTTAATATTTATAGCAGTAACCTTGTATCTTTGTTATTTTATTGTGTCGGCAGCCTATAACAGGACACCCAGTTTTTTTGGCTATCGTATGCTGAGGGTAATTACGGACAGCATGGAGCCTGTGTTCGGCGGAGGAGACTGTATTATTATTAAAGAAATGGGAAATGAAGAGCCTATGATAGGGGATATTATTACTTTTGTTTCGGGCGACCCTTCTTTGGACGGTGCTTATAATACGCACCGGATTTGTGATATTGCCGAGGATTATATAACAGGAGAAACCGTTTATTTTACCAAAGGGGACGGAAACCGCTGGACAGATGAGTATACCGTGTCGAAGGAACAGATTGCGGGAAAATATGTAGGCAAGGTGCCTTATGGGGATAAGCTGTCCGTTTTTCTGGATAGGCTGGCGGAAGAAAAGTTTTATTTTATTGTAATTATTCTGCCGATTGTGTTCTGCCTTACATCTTGTCTGGTACAGCTGGTACGGGAAATCAGACGGTCAAGATAAGTGCGGGAAAATGAGGGCGATATGAAAAAAATTAAGAAGTTATTTCAGGAAAAAATAATACTTTCTTTTGTCATGTGCCTGCTGCTGGCGGCAGTGCTTTTTTCGGCGACTACAGCCTGGTACGCATCCAGCAATACGGCATCAGCCCATGGGATGACGGCTGCCACAGGGAGCATCGGAGGGCTGAAGGTTGCAATAGAGCCGGGCGGACCGGATTTGATGATGCTGCCGGAGGTGAATGAGGAAGGGATTCCGGTGATTCCGATCAAACTGACGGATTTGAACAATATCAAAGAACAGATGATTGCACCGGGATCATATGGACCTATGACGTTTTATATTACCTCGTTAGGCGAGACAATTACCGGATATTCCATTAAAGTGAAGCTTTCCTATAAAGAGGAAGAGGCGGCGGAAAACCGGCTGTCGCCGGCGGAACAGGAAAAAATCAGGAAACTTATGGAAGAGCATATTAGAGTATATACAGATATGGAAACGGTTTCGGGTGAAGGCAGCCAGGGAAGGTGGGGAAGATTTGCCGGACCGTTGGAATATTATACGGACGATGAAGCATCGGACGGGAGTGCTGCGGAGGGAGAACTGATTTTTGATACCGAAATAAAAGCAGAGATATATTGGGCCTGGAATTATGAGTATACGGATATACCGGGCAATGGGAATCTGCCGGAGGAAGAGCGGAGAGAAAAAATCAGGGAGTATGACGAAGAAGATACAATGCTGGGAAATTATATAAATAATATATGGTTTGATGTATATATTACCGGAAAGACGGCGGAGACGGAGTAAAGAATTTTGTCTATCGGAAAAGGGCAGGAAAGTGGGGGCAGGATGACAACGAAAAGGAAAATAGCGGCAATTGCAATCCTGATGATACTTTGTTTGGCTGCGGGGGGCGGGACCCTCGCATGGTATCTGCGGGAGGATGTAAAGCAGGCACAGACAGACGGGGCAGAGGTAATGGCTCCCTATAATTTATACCTGATGAATCCAAATGGCAGGGATTCTTTAAAGTTTGCAGTAGGGAATCTGCATCCTGGGGAAGTAAAACATACTGTAATATGCGTATCCAACAGAGTGCCGGAGGACTATGAAGGGGCGGATAATATGTCGGAGCTGGTAAAGGACTCGGAGTTCAATTATGAGCTGCAGCTGGTGCATACGGAGAATCTGGCGGTAGATTATGCGGTTTATCCGTTAAAGCAATATGAAATGCCTTCCCAGGGAGTGCTTCCTCCGGGCGCTATACTGATGGAAGGAGATGAACCTTCTTACCGGCAGTATTATTGGATGAAAGAGGCATCGCAGATGCGGGGCACAGACAATACAGAAAAAATGGTGAAAGAGGTATTTGGTGATGAGGATACGGCGGATGTGGTCAATATAGGGGAATATTTATTCTTTGGAAATGAAGATATGAATCTGGCCTACAGCAACGGCACTTATGAGTACGATTATTATCTGATTGAAGTGACTTGGCAGGATATCAGTGATTTTGATATATATAAGAAAGAAACAGATCTAGTATATGTAATGGTAAATGCGAAACAGCCAAGACCTACTGAAAAATAGCATTATGAAGAGACGGGAAGGATTATGATGTTAAAGGAAAGATGGAAAAAATGGGGGACGGCAGGCAGAAAAAAGATGATTTTCCTGTTGGCAGGCTGTCTGATATTAGCCGGTGTGTCCCTTACCGTATATTCTAAATATTATAAAACCGGATATGAGAAGGGAATGGCAATTGCTTCCGGATTTTATTTCAGCAGCAATTATATGTATGAGGAGGAAGGGCTGGAAGATATAGGCGCTGTGGAAGAACTGTTAAAGGAGGAAAACAGAGAACTGGTAAATAAGCTGATTGTTGCGGTAAGCAATGCGCCTTGGAGCAATGGGGAGAAGTATACCTTTCATATCGATATGCGCAATTATGCAAACCAGCTTTTATATAATGACAAAGACTTGGATGTATCTTATACAATAGATTTTATTTTGCTGGATAAAAGCGAAGGAATGGGCGGCATATACAGTGTCAGGAAAGGCCGGGACGGAAGCTATATCCAGCTGAAAAATGACGGGAAAGGCGGAATAACAAAGGCAAGCTTTCAGGGAACTCTTGAGGGCGGCAAGCTGTCGGTGGAGGATTATGAGCTGCAGATATCATTGAACGGAACGGTCAAAGCATATACTCCGGCAAGGGTTTTGGTGATGGCCTATCCTACCGAGCCTTCTTTTTTGCAGGATACAAAAAAAATAGCCGGAATCATCAGGGCGGATTATAATCAGGCAGAGATGGAAATTACCGAGCAGAAATTTACAGTGGAAGAAAAACTGGAGCAGGCAGGAAGCGGATGGAAAGAACAGGCGATGAAAGAGTCTGCATTTGTTTATCAGCTTAGGACAACAGGGGGCTATTTTGTAGAAGGAAACGATAATATGATGCAGAGGATAAAGCTGACATGGAATCCGGATATCTTTATGTTGAATCAGAACGACAGATATCTGAACCAGGCAGAGGGTACGAAGCTGGTGGAATATGATAAAGAAAAGGGAATTATGGTGATTGAGACAGTACCGTATTCCTCGATTAAGTTTGTATTTTTTAAGGCAAACAGTTTTAAAGATGGCGTTACTAAGATGGGAACGCTGGAAGAATTTAAAAAGACAGTAAAGGCAGAGAAAGTAGAATAAACGTTATCAAATAATACAGACAGCATATAATAGGACAGGTGATGGGAATGAGGAAATCTTATAGAAGAATAGGCGGGATGTTGGCAATACTTCTTGCCGGTGCAGTATTCTTAAATAATGAGAGTATATATTCTGTATTTGCAGCAGAAGGCAGTATCAATTCTGGCAGTGCGCAGGCAGGAGAGCAGATTTCTGCGCCGGAAGGCAATGGGTCACTGGATAATATAGCAGGAAATGGCGGGGATCAGGGAAGCGCAGAAGGCAGCGGAAACGAAACGCAGCCCCAGCCATCGGAAGACAGAAGTGAAGATGCCCAGCCGCCAGAAGGCGGTAATGAAAATGGGCAGCCGTCAGAAGGCGGTAATGAAAA
>DNJW01000351.1:0-200 GCA_003488965.1 Lachnospiraceae bacterium
AATCCTCAGACTCCAGCCCATCCACATACCAGCTTTTTACCAGGGCATTGAAATCCGGCCCCGGTACAAAGGATGCGTGATAAAGAGAACCGTCCGTCAATGCGACATACAATCCCGCCGGATAAGCCTCATTCTGCCCGGCCGTATGCTTGATATATTCTATCATTTCAGGAGTGTCCATATCCTCATACTCTATGGTA
>DNJW01000351.1:488-817 GCA_003488965.1 Lachnospiraceae bacterium
CTCATACTCTATGGTATCTCTCTGTGTTTCCAGCATGGTAAGGGTTCTGTTCATCCATGCTTTCGTTTCCTGAAGCGTCTTGTCTGTAGTGGTATGCAATATTTCCTCACTCTTCCCCAGCAGTGTCTGGGACATCCGGTCATATACCACTGCCAGCAGTGCAGATACGGCAATAATAACGCTCACAACAATAGCAGCCACCAGCTTTACCGTAATTCCAACCCCCCGCCGCCTTACAGTTCCGGTTTTACTCTTATTCTCTTTTGCCCGACTCACTTTTTGATCCTCTCTTTCTTTCCCCCTATTAGGCAATTGCAAAACTCTGATTT
>DNJW01000351.1:1052-10521 GCA_003488965.1 Lachnospiraceae bacterium
CTTAGCTGCCGTATTTTGGCAGCTAAGTACCGCTACGGTAATCGCGTCTGTGTGTGGCCTTTTTTTAAATTGTAACATATTTAGATAGAATGCAAAATACCTTTTCATAAAAATGCCTTGGTTTTATAATCTGTCATTTCCCGCCTGCGGAGCCGCTCTGTCAGATATTCTAAATTTTCACTGTCCTTCGGTATTCTTGCAATCTTATTTCCGTCGGCATACAAAACAATATGATTTTCCTGTTCTGCCACTTCCGTAATCTGGGAAATCTTATAAGTTTTTACCATTCCCAGCCGGTTCCTGACCGATATCGTATAAAAATCCACATTAATCCTGCATACAAGCGCACGGAGTATTTCCGGCAGACAGCCCAGCAGGACAGCACCGGACGCGATAACATATAACAGTCCCACCTCTTCTCTTTCCCATACCATAACGGCAAAAAGAAGGGTAAAAAAGGGTAAGCTAATAACCGCCAAAACCACATCTCTTTTTTCTGGCGTAACCGAAAAATTTTCCTTGATTGGAGCATGTTCTATTTTTCCGCTCTGCTCAAAAAAACAGCAAAGCAAATCAAAGCCGCCCATCGTTTCCTCAATGGAAAACACCTTTTTCCTTTTCTTATATCCTTCCAAAACTTTTTGGGTTTTTCCATATCCCGCTGTCGGGCGTTCCGTGTATTTTACTGCCGTTATTTCATAAAATTTTATTTCCTTCACCGGACAAAGGGGCGTATAAAAAACAAGCGAATCTGTTTTTATTACACCCTTCCATAGCCGCGTATAAATACATAAATACAAACCCAAAAACATAAAAAAGTAAAAACAGGAAAAGGCAAGCAGCATTTCTTCCTCCATAAAAACAACCGACAGAATGCAAAAAAGTCCAAAAAGTACAATATCTGCTATTCCCAAGAATAAATAATTCCGCGGTGCATGCATGATATAAACAATATCGTCACTATCATACAGAACAGCACATTTTTTTTGCCACCAATATACGGCAAGTACCAGTGCCAGACAGAGTACGATTGCTACCGCACAGACGAATATCTTCTCCATTTACAGCCCCTCCATGCCGCTGCATTTCTGCTCCATCATAAAGTTCAGAATCCGGTCTCCCATTTCCTGCTTTTCCCCAAAGTCTTCCTCTTCCAGTTTCAAATACAGTCCGGTTAACAGCCTTTCCCTGTTTTCTATTTTACAATAATACAGCATATTCTCCAGTTCTTCATACATCGTCTTCCGGAGCACACTGCAGCTTAGAATATCCTCCAGCACTTCCCCCGGTTTTTCATTCTCATACATGCACATCCCAAGAAGCTTCACCGCCAGAAGATTCGCCCCAACCGTATATTCCATTTGCTCCAGATTCCTCATGTCGGCTTCTGTTATACATTTCCTGATGTCAATTTTCCTGTCGATGAAAAACGGAATCATTGACAGATAATTGTTCTCCTTTTCGTCATACAATACTTTATGTACGATATCCCCTATTACATTCTCCACCTCTTTCCAGCTGATGGTGCTCACCATTCGTCTTGCTCCCGAGCTTAACCCATTTCTCTTTATCCCTCTGCCGAACATTCCCTGCTCTATCATTTCATCCGCCAGCAGAAAATCGGGAAGCTGTTCCCATAGCTGCTTTTTGTACTTGAATGCAATTAAAAGTTCAATGATATAAATGATATTATAATCATAAAGCTTTCTCTTCTCCACCTCATAAACCAATTGAATCAGGCGGCTTACATCGGTATTTCCCATTGCCTTTGTCCTTCTATGAAATCCCCAATGCATCGCCGCACCATAAATACATAATCCCAGGAATCTGTCATTCAGCTTTCCCGCTCCATTTTCACCGGATATTCTCCCTTCCTCTATCAGGTCCCCCAAATAGTCTCCGTTAGCCATGATAGAAACAGCAAATTCTACATCCGTTTCGCCGGAATATAATTTGTCTAAATGATTTCCTTTTCTAAAATGATTATAATCCTCTTCTTTCCTTAACATCATCTCCTGAAACTCTTCTTCATTGCTGATTTCTCTGTCAGAAACATAAATTCTCAACGTACGCCGGTATGCTTTTGCCAAATACTGATTTTCTTTGCCGCACTGAATATATAACTTCCGATAGCTTTCAAAAGATGGTTGCAGCAAAAAGTCACAGAAGTCTACTAGAAATTTAATACCCATCCGCTGCGCTTCTCCTTTGACTTCTTCCACTTCCCATTTCCTGATTTTTCTGTCTATTAATTCGACATCCATTGATTTCGTTAATTTTATATGCGCCGTATCCATTGGCCTACGGCTGTATTGGGGTGCTAAGTATTTCTGCATCATTTCCATTCTGCAGCCCATTCCCAGCCTCTTCTCAATCTTCAAAATACTATTCCTGTTATAAAGACAATGCAAAAAGAAATTTCCTGCCAGTTCTTTACTCTTGGTTCCCTGGACAGAATCTGTCAGCCCTGCCAAGATACCCGCGGGCAATGATTTCTTTATTTTCCCTTTTTCCAACGCATCTGCTATCTGGCGCCTTGCCGCCTTCACCATCTCCGCACGAAATGCAGCACTGTCTTCAAGAACATGGAGGCAAACCTCTATCCGCTGCTCCTCCCCGCTCTTATCCAACGCATCTATCATCTCCCGAACCATATCATTCTTTTTATTTCTTCCTAACTCATAATAAAGCTTAAAAATATCCGCCAAGCCCTTTTCGTCTTTTCCCCGGTTCTCCTTCACATAACGCAGCAGCTTGTCCTTCTGGGCACCGGAAATCAGGCTGAAACTGCCAAACTCAACGCAGCCCGTAAGCCTTACCGCTTCGGCAGCCAGCTTCACATACTTATTCTGTTCCTTTCCCCTGAAAATATCCTCCGCCAGAATATCAACGGCAAGCCAGGAGCCGAAAAGGCAGACGTTTTCCGAAGTATAATCCGCTTTTTCAATATTATCCGCCCCGTTCATCTGCTGGCAGAGCAGACCAATTTCCTTTTCTAAGCTCTTTCTTTCCAGTTCGATGTATCCCAATGCAAAGAGCAGCACATTTCTCCAATAGGAACTGTATGCAATCCGCCGGATATTTTCCATTGCCTCCTTGTCGCTTTTGTCCTTTACCAGGCAAGTTCCTGCAAAATATTCCTGTATGGACCGGATGGCAAAGCTGTAAAACCCATCCCTGTTCTCACATAGAAAACAAAGTCTCCGGGTAATCGTCATAAAAAATTCTTCTTCCTTTTCCTCCGTCCCCTGCTCCGGCTCGTAAAAATCGTCCTTCTTATCCTCCACATAAGCTTTAATTAATGCCCTTAATCTTTCCTCGCTGATTTCCGCCGACGGATTTTCTTCCCTCTCCGACTCACATTGCAGCCTGTAACCTACCATATAATGGATTTCTTCCAGCCAGTCCATATTGTCATTTAAGGTTGCCACGATTCCCTTTTGTCTTTCCCGTTTTACCATCGTCTCATAATACTGGCGGAACAGGGAATACCGCTCATGAGGCGGCTTTCCCCCGCTTTTTACTAAAATCGCAATAATGGAAGCCTGCAAGGGTGTCTCCATCAGCCGGCTTATGGTTTCATCCTTCATGGCTTCCTCCATAATGCGGATGCATTCCTCCCTCCTCTCCAGCTGTTCCTCCATTACTTCAAACAGCCGCCTGATATAGATTCCGCAGTCCTGTCTGGAAAACTCTGCCACCTCCACATGCTGATATTTTCTCTCATCGAAATCATGATTATACCCCTGAGCCCTGGTGGTAGCCACCACCATACAGTCGCATTGCATTTCCTGCAGTTCCATGGCAATAAAGAAACGGAGCTGTCTCAACACTTCCTGACGGTTGGAAGACTCCGGCACCTCGTCCAGACCATCGAAGAAAAAAATCCACGCCTGCATCCCCAGCAGCTTCCGCAGCATAGCAAGCGGCACCTCATGGCTCGTCTTTTTCCGGATTCTGTCCTGCATGTAATCCATTACAGAAACGCTTTCGCATTCATCTCTCCGTTTCATCCATGCCGCATATTCCCGCAGCGCAATTTTAAAAGGAATTCTGGCACAGTGAATTTCATATTCATAATTCTCTTCGATTCCCTTCCAAAATCCGTCCAGTACCTTATCGGTATACCCCAATTTTTTCAGATAACATGCCCTGTATATCTGTGCAATAAACTGGCAGATTGTACTTTTCCCGTTTCCCGGGCCGCCAATCAGCACAAAGTTTTCATCCCGCTCCAGTTCTCTCTTTCCTAAGGTTTTCTTATGCCCCAGCACCTTATTGCCCAGCCGGAATACTTGCTTTGCCAACTTATAGGGCTCCCCGCCTTTTTTATCCGCCACATCAATATCCACACATACCCGCTCAATGGATATCTTTTTTTCCGTCATAGAACCCGCCTGTTCCAGCCGGGTATACATTTCCTCTTCAAATTCCGCAAACAGATATTTTTTCATTATCTGAAAATAATCCGTTTCATCCCTTGTCAGCAGCTCTGTCAGCAGTTTCATCAGCACATCGCCCGGCAGGATATGAGCCGCATAGCTGGCAGCCACATCCCGGTTATTATCCAGCAATGCGCAAATCTCATCATATCCCTTCACATAAAAATGAGGAATGATATCATTATGTGTCTTCACGTATGCGTTGATTTTGTCTTTCGTTCCCGTATCCTTGGCAGGCGTAAGCACCAGATTCGTGTAAAAAAAGTAATTATCCGGCCGGTACTCTTTCTCCTTCTCCCGGAACCGCTTCAGCTCCCCGTCAATTTCTTTTGTCAGCCACTTATAGTCATCCTTTGCGGTGGTAATATACCGGTATTTCACCTGGCCGATTGTCCGTCCCTGAAACTCCACGCCCGCACAGTCCTTTACCGTTCCTTCAAAAGTAAACTCCCGCTGTCCGTCCGGTCCCAAGCCGAACTGCTCGCACTTTACACCGAATATTTTCTCGTTCAGGCTCCTTACCATAAGTTCAAAAGAATCCGCATCCATTTTGCTAAAATCATAACGCATATAAAATTCTCCCTCTTTTGTATTTCCTGCTAATCTTCCTCAGTTTTGTGCCTTGTCTCCAAAATTTCCAAAAAATGACCCAGCAGATTCTGCTCTCCATGCCCCGGCAGCACCATCATCCGTGGAGACAGATCCCGCAGCATCGGCAGTATCTTTTCCCGGTAGTGCCTTGGCTCTCCGTCCGTTCCCCAAAGCTCCCTGCCATTATCCAAGACATTATCCCCGCCGAAAAGGAGTTTTTTATCAAATACTATCAAACTGCTTCCGGGAGAATGTCCTCCCGCCTCATAGAGCTCTATCCGGTGCCCTTTCCACAGCAGTTCCCCTTTTTCCGAAAAAGAAGTTTCTACCTCACAAGTATAAGGCAGTGAAAAATGACTGCGGACATAATTGTATTTTTCTCTGTCTGTCAGAAAAAGGAAAGGAAACCTGGAAGACAGATTATCCTTCTCCGATTTTACCCGTCCGGCACAGACACTGCCGGAATATACGGAGCAGGAAAAATGCTCTTTCATCCAGTTCACTCCTGATATATGGTCATAATGCTCATGGGTCAGGAATACCACCGCCCGCCCTGCATCCCCCGCATCCTTTAGCAATTCATCGTCCACAGAAGGGTCAACGACAAAAATCTCTTCCTTCTCCCTTATCATATACATGCGCGAATCCATCAGATCAAAAGAATAGACATGAATACAAAGCCCGTCATATTCAACTGTCTGCTTTTTCATGACTCCATCTTACTTCTCACCATCTCACAAATACTGTCCAGAGAATTCAGATTCTCCGGTTCAATATCGTCCGCATCAATAAAAATATTAAAATGATCCATAAGCTCCGTCATAATCTGTATCACCGCAAACGAATCGATTGCCCCTCCGTCAATCAGCTCCGTCTCCGTTTCAAAATCAATATCCGGACAAATCCCCTCCAAAATCTCCAAAACCTCTTCTCTCATCCTTATCCCTGCTCCTTTCACTTTATATCATAATCTTCACAAAACGCTTCCCATTGCTCATTCCACTGCTTTGCCTTTTCCGTTCCGCTATGGTCTTCCATCCCATACCATCCGTATAAAATATAAGCCAAGTCCCTGGATAATTTCAGGCTTCCTTTATAGGTCATATGGGTGCTGTCGATATAGTCCTCCGCCACCTTTAGTTCTATCCTTTCGGCAGCGTCAAAGTTATTATAATCAATAATGCCCACTCCCCGGGATTCCAGATAATCCTTTGTCGTTTCCCATCTTGAGGTATGCTGATATCCCTCTCCTAACGCAGGAGGAAACAAAGCGATGATGAAAATATCATTTTCCTGACACAGTGCAATCATTTTATCATACCACTGGGCATTCAAATCCGAAATCTGCTCCTCCGACCGCTCTGCCTCCCACAATCCCGGCGTAATATCATAGGGCTCCCCGCCGTACTCCCCCTTAAGCAGGCTGCATCCGTTAAAATAATTTTCCGACATATCCTGATAAACATAATCCTCCTGGAAATGTTCCTCTTCCAGCTCGCTCCATATGCTATGATACCGCAGCATGGGAAACAAGTAGGACAAAACAGACTGCTCCGGGTCCATTTCATGAATAGCCTTTATCATCTCCCATTTCAAATCAAAATCCGGCATGGTGTCCACCACCTTCCGATACACATTCTCCCGCTCTGACGGCAATGTATCGTCGTACAATGCGGAAAAATCACAGCATACTGCTTTCGGCTCCTGATACCGCAGGATATATTTCAACTGATAATACATTGTCAGCGCCGACTTATTCGTCACCGCATAATTGTAACTGGTAATGCCATTGGTCTGAAAAACGGCTCCCGGATAGACCGCTGTTTTCAGTTCGCTGGTTCCTAAAAAAATTACATCATAAGCATCCTTCGGCTGTTCCTTCATATAAATATTAGTGCTGTACAGCTCCGAATCCCAGCGGTAATGGAGCACCTTCTGCAGCTGCAAAAAAATCAGGCAGAATCCAATAAGAAATACGATGACTTTAACAATTCCGGCAATTCTCCTTTTCATCATGCCCTCCCCCGCTAAAATGCCTGATAAATGAAATCCGCAGCATGGAATTCAGGTCCGTAGATTCCAAAAATAATAATTGCAAAAATAACAGCATAATATACGATATAACGGAATACGATTCCCTGCTGCATCAGCAGTTCCCTGAAACGGACTCCCCTTTCGTGCAGGATATCCACCGCAATAACAAGCAGAATACATGCATACATTAAAAATACGTTTTTATAGTCCAGTCCAAACTGGTAAATCGAGCCGTCAAAGAGTGCATGGGGACTGGTATCCGCAGCCAGCCTTTGGAAAAAGATTCCCACCCCGCGCAAATCTGCGGACTTAATAAATATCCTTCCGAATACCAGAATGGAAAAGGTCCGGAGAACCGTAAAAATTTTCCATCCCAGCGTCTTGTCATTGATATGCAAAACACTTTTCATTTTTTTATAAAACGGCATAAGCAGCACGGCGCCGGCCACAAAAAACGCTTGGTATAATCCGTAAACCACATAATTCCATCCGGTCCCGTGCCAGATGCCTACTATAATAAATACGATAAAGGATGCCAATGCGGACGAAAACGCTTTTGATAAATATTTATTGGGAATTTTTCTGGAGAATTTCATGACCCTTCTGTTCAAAGCAATCGGATAATAGATATATTTCTCCATAAATCCGCCTAGCGAAATATGCCATCTCGCCCAATATTCGGTTACGCTTGAGGAAACCAGCGGAGATTTAAAGTTCTCCGTCAGCTTAATATCCAGCATCTCGGAAATTCCCATGATAACATCTATCCCGCCGGAAAAATCAGTGTAAATCTGAAAACTGTACAGAACCATGGCATAAAGAAGCAGCGGGCCTGACGCTGTTTCCTCTTGCAGGATTCCCATAACGAGAATTCCGATCCGGTCCGCAATCACCACCTTCTTAAAATATCCCCACAAACCCCTTTGCAGTCCCATAACAACCTTGTTTCCGTCAAACACATGTCTCTCCCGAAGCTGGGGAGCCATCTTTTTATATAGATTAACCGGTCCTTCGATAATGGCGGGAAAGTATGTTACATAAGCCAGGAAAAGGAAAAAATCCCTCTCGGCAGAATATTTTTTATGATAAATATCCATCAGATATCCGTAAAGCGCCAGCGCATAATAAGACAAACCGATGGGAACTACAAGCCTTGTCAGCGTAATGTTTTGCGCGGCAAGCATTTCCTGCAGCAAAACATAGGTATGTTTAAAGAATTTGAAATAAAGCAGCATCCCGATGTCCAGAAATACGGCCAATGCCAGCCAGCCTTTCACTGCCTTTGACACCGCGCCTTTACCCTTTCCAATCAAATCCTCCATATGGATTGCTATCCCATAGATAGACAATACAAGCAGCACAGCAACCGCTGTGGCCGCTATGCTTGACATGCTGGCCATGCAGACCATTCCGGCGGCCAATATAACCATTTTCTGCAGCTTCGTCTTCTGCACCCCATAATACAGACAAAAAACCGCCAAAACAAACACTAAAAAGGTTAATGATTTAATGCTCATCTTCTTCTACCCGTTTTCTTTTGCATTCACATACTTATCCGCCAGAGCCGTTCTGTCAATCTTTCCGTTTAAGTTTACCGGCATATCGTCAACTCTTTGATAAATATTAGGGAGCATATACCGCGGAAGCTTGTCTTTAAGCCTTGCCGTTATTTCTTTTGCATCCATCCCGCCCGTATATACGGCAATAATCTTTTGGGAAGCCCGTTCAAACAGACAGCATACTCTATCTATCTGCTCCAGAGAGCTAATCGCCGTTTCTATCTCCCCCAATTCGATACGGTGTCCCATATGTTTCACCTGGGAATCCTTTCTGGATAAAAAAATAATCTCCCCATACCGGTTATATTTACCCAAGTCTCCCGTCCTATATATTCTTTCCCTATAATTTTTCTGCAAAGGATTTTCCCTGAAAACTTCGTCCGTTTTTTCCTGATTATTATAGTATCCTAAGGCGAGAGAGCATCCTCTGACACAAATCTCTCCTATCTCATCTTCTCCCACCGGGCAGTCGTTTTCGTTCAGCAGTATCACTTCCGTATTTTCGCAGGCAAAGCCAATCGGAATCGGTTCGTCATCCGCAAATTCCCTCTCAATTTTATAATATGTGCAGTCGCCCGTGGCCTCCGTGGGTCCGTACAAATTGGCATATTTTACATCCGGCAGGGCGCGTCGCCATATATTAAACTGCTTTGTGGGCATCACTTCGCCGAGAAACATGACTTTCTTTAAATATTCCGGCCTGACCTTATCCAGCGTCCGGAAATTGGCAATCATACAGAGCACGGAAGGAACCCAGTCAATACAGTTTATCTTCTTTTCATTGAGGAAGCGTACTAACTGTGCCGGCAAGGAAAATAATTTTTTCGGCACAATATACATCGT
>DNJW01000077.1 GCA_003488965.1 Lachnospiraceae bacterium
CAAAATGGTGTGGGAAGTTTGAGTCAATTATTTGATAGTCGGAAATACGATGCCTAGTGGAAAGGCATTGCAGCAATGTGATAACGAATTAAATATGCTCAATAGTTCATGGAATGAGAAAAATTATAAGTTAAAGACATATTATATTAATGGGAACAGCTATGATGAAGTAAATAGTATGATAGTAGAAATATTAGAACGGTTAATATAATTTGGCTTCCGCTATAAACCGGAAGCCTCAAAAATAATCTGCCCTTCTTTTCCAACCACTTGCAGCTGGCTGTCATTGAGCCAGCATATTTTTCCGAGGTACTGCCGGTATGTCCAGAAGGTTGGCTCTGTGACGGCAACCGGTATTTTGCGGATGGTCTGCTGATTCTGAGTGATGATTAGGAAAATGCTTGCTTCATCAATTGTCTGTACTGTCCGCAAATAAGCGGTTTTGTTTGGAAGAGGGGACAATGAGGGTTTTCCGTGCATCCATTGGTTTTTGAAATTGCTAGAGACAATCTGTTTGCGGATAAAATCGAAATATTCCAAATTCCATCCCCATTGTGTGCCGATAAAGATAACGGACTGGTGAATAAGATTCAGGTAAAAACAGCTTTTTTCTTTAGGCGATAAGGGAAGAAAACGGTTTTGGCAGAAAGGAGCCTGAAGCGTGATATATCCGTTACGGTCGGAAATGATGCAAAGCTGCAGGGCTTGTTCATGGCAGGATATGTTCAGTTTTTTGCAGTTGCCGTTGTCATAAAATTTTAACAGACGGAAATACATGTCAATGATATGTGAACTTTCTTTTCGCATAAGTTCGGTTAATCCGCTGTCGTTTGACGAATGGATATCAATATTATTAAAGCGCATAAAATCTCCTTGTGTTTTTAATCTCTTTTCTTAACAATTATAAAGCAAGAAACATTTTTCTGGCAATTGTTTTAAAAATATAATTCGTACATTTGATAAGCTTAGAATATTGCTATATACTGATACGGGAAAAAGAAAAGCAAAAAGAAATCTACTGATAAAGGAAGAGGAAGCGGAAAGAACTATGGAGATAAGGGCAGCGGGAATTTGTGTGGATGTCAGAAAAAAGAAAATCAAGAACATGTATTTGACCGTTAAACCGCCTGACGGTCAGGTGGTCATCTCAGCCCCTGTATCTATGCCGGATGAGGAGATTGAAAAATTTATAAAGGAAAGAGCGGAGTGGATTTTAAAACAGAGAAAACGGTTCGAAGGGCAATTGCCGGAGGAAGAACGGAAATATATATCAGGTGAGCCTTTGTATGTTTGGGGAAAGAAGTATGTGCTGGATTGCCGGGAAAGCGGGAAGCGGAATTCTTTTATGCTATGCGGGGATATGGCTGTTTTAAACATGCGCTGCGGCAGTACGGCAGAGCAGAGAGAGCATTTTATCAGAGAACAGTACCGTTCCATGCTGAAAGAAGCGGTGGAAAAGCTTCTTCCGAAATGGGAAGCGATAACAGGATTGTACTGTGATTCCTGGCAGACCAAATACATGAAGACCCGCTGGGGAACATGCAACACTGTAAAAAAGCGGATATGGTTCAATGTTGCGCTGGCAGAAAAGCCGCCGGAATGCCTGGAATATGTTATCCTGCATGAATTGACCCATATCAGAATCAAGAATCACGGTCCGGAATTCAAGGCGGTTATGGGACAATATATGCCGGAATGGAAAGAAGTGAAAAAAAGGCTGAATAGTCTGCCGTAAATACTATGAGTCCGGGCAGGTTGCTGTTCACACGTTGCCTGCCGTCCGCGCAGCCAGAAAATATATTTCCACGTACGCCCCGCTCTTGCTTCACAAAAAACGCAGCAGACACTAGGCTCAATAGAACTTCGCCAAGTGCTGGCGTTTTTTAAGAGGCTCCTTAGGAAATATGTTTTCTGGCTGCGCGGACGGCAAGCAACGTGTGAACAGTAACCCGAGCAGGGAAAGAATGCTTGTTTTGCGTGAAAGTACTTGACAAGAAGAATGCGGGCTATTATAATGAACATTGTTCATATTGAGGTGATTGAATGAATACAGTTGTAACATCAAAAGAGGATATTTTGAAAACCAGCCGGAAACTAATTCAGCAGCAGGGATGGTCTGCAATCAATATCCGTTCTGTTGCCGGGGCCTGCGGCGTATCGGTGGGATCTATTTATAATTATTTTGATTCTAAAGCTGCACTGGTTTGCGCTACAGTAGAAAGCGTCTGGTGTGAAATCTTCCATCGTCCGGAGGATAATGCTGTGTTTCAGGACACTCAAGCTTGCATTGCTTGGATGTATAGGCGGATGGAATACGGCTGCAGCCAGTATCCTGGATTTTTCACTCTTCATTCTTTGGGCTTTATGCAGGAGGATAAATCCGATGGGAAACGGAGAATGCAGCAGATTTGGCATCATATCTTGGATGGGCTGTGTTCCGTCTTAAAGCAGGATGCCAGAATCAGGGCCGATGCGTTTACGGAGCAGTTTACAGCCGAAAGATTTGCGGATGTCTTATTCTCTCTGATGCTGTCTGCTTTGCTGCGGCAGGACTATGATCCCGCTGCTATACTGGAGATCGTTAGCAGAACCCTTTACTGAAATTCCACGGGATGATGGTATTTTTTACATAGTAGGAAATTACGCCACAGCGCCAACTTTTTTTATTCCACAAATTGAACGATGTTCACTAAAGGAGGCAGAATATGAAAGTAAAACGGAATACACTGCTGCTATTCGCATGTCTTGTGTGGAGTGCGGCAGGATTTAATATACTTCGCATCGGTCTGATAGCATATCCGGCTTATTTTACCGTATTGAATTGTCTGCTGTCTGTACTGGTCTTTGTAGTGTTTCAAAGATTTATTTTTGGAGGATTGGTAAAGAAACATACCGCCAGAATTAACTCCTATTTGGAAGAACGGCTTTTTTTCCTGAAGTTCTTTGACGGAAAAGCATTTGCAATCATGGCGGTGATGATGACCGGCGGGATTGGTCTGCGGGCAGGCGGAATTGCACCGGAACGGTTTATCGCAGTTTTCTATACCGGCCTGGGTGCTTCCCTTCTGGTGGCCGGATTGTTGTTTGGACGTAACTACGGCAGGGCGGTATTTGCCGCTGCCACGATTCAAAATAAATGATAAAGGAGAAAAAAACTATGCAAGCAATTGTAGAAACCCTGTTTGATGCTGTCTATCTGATTTCTGTGATTACCATAGGAATTTTGATGATCCGGGGCAGCAAAGGAATCCGCCAATTCCGTCTGTTCGGATGGATGGCAGTCGTGTTGGGGGCAGGCGACTCATTCCATCTGATTCCCCGTGCTCTTGCCTTGTGTACCACCGGTTTGGAGAATTACACCGTTGCCCTGGGCATTGGGAAGTGGATCACCTCGGTCACGATGACGATTTTTTATGTACTGCTCTATTATGTCTGGCGGCAGCGGTATCAGATCAACGGTCAGGGCGGTCTTACCGCCGTTGTGTACGGTCTGGCCGGTGTGCGGATTGCACTTTGTATGATGCCCCAGAACCAATGGCTCAGTGCCCAGGCACCCCTCTCCTGGGGCATCTACCGCAATATCCCGTTTGCCCTGCTGGGTCTTGTGGTGATCGTGCTTTTCTATTGCAGCGCAAAGGTTCGCGGGGATAAGGCGTTCCGCTGGATGTGGCTGACTATTGTGCTAAGCTTCGGCTTTTACATTCCGGTAGTGCTGTGGGCGGATACCATACCCATGATCGGAATGCTGATGATTCCCAAGACCTGCGCTTATGTGTGGACGGTACTCATCGGATATTTCGCTATGAAACAAGAATGCAGGTAAGGAGGATTGACAATAAAACGCTATATGAATTATTGGGAAATAATTTTTGCTTCACCAGTGCAAAAACAGAAAAATTAAATTGTAAACTGATTCATAATATCATTTAACTGCTCAATTACCTGGCTCAACTCATAAACTGCATTTTCGATTTTCAGCATTTCCTCGTTTTCATCTTCTACTTTAACCAGAATATTCTGACTGGATGCAGACAATTCTTGTGTTTCTGAAGAAATATCTGAGAACTGGTCTACAATTTTATCTTTATTGGTATTTAATATTTCAACAGCGGATTCCAGCCCATGAATATCACTGCCGACCCTTGTGATTTCGCCATTAATCTGTTCAAATACATTTCTGGCTGTATCCATGGCATCCATACATTTTTCAGTTTCATCCTTCATGGAAAACATCTGGCTGCTGACTGCCCCAATCTCATTTTGAATTTCGGTAATAATAGAAGTAATATTGGTAGTAGCCTTGCTTGTTTCATGAGCAAGCTTGCCAATTTCTTCCGCAACAACAGCAAAGCCTTTTCCTGCCTCACCAGCCCTTGCCGCTTCAATGCTTGCATTCAGGGACAGAAGGGAAGTCTGTTCCGCAATATCGCTGATAGTCTGGGAAATATCATCAATTGTTTTGGAACGCTCTTCCAGCTTGGAAACAGTATGATATGCTTCATCCTGAATGTCCCTTGTCCTGCCGATCTGATCAGAAAGCTGTGCAATGGATTTCACACCATTTAAACTCTGGTTCATGGTTTTTGAAGCACTTTCGTTCATACTTTCCGTACTGGACACAATCTTATTAATTTCCTCAGCAAAATCGTTAAGCGAAGTATTGGCTATCTGTATCTGCTCTGCTTCCTCCTCAATGGCTGAAAAAATTTCATTTATGGTCTGCCTTACTACTGTATTATTGGTAATCAGGGAATTTACGGAATCATTTACATTTTCAAACTGAGTGGACAACGTAACGGTGGAGTTTTCCATCTGCCGAATAATAGCGCTTAAGGTGTTCTGTAATTCCAATACTGCCTTGTTCATTTTTCCCAGTTCATCTTTATTTTTTATTTTTGTAATATCAATATCCTTTAAATTCAGCTCCTTTAAATGATTAATCTGCTTATGGATTCTGGAAATCGGCTTTGTAATGCTTCCTGCATAAATAATAACCGCAACAGCAGTTATAACAGTGGAAAGCAGTGTGACTATCAATAATACAACAGATATCCGGTTAATGGGATTTTCATAGGATGCTGTAGGTATAACCAAAATTTCCCGCCAGCCATTTGAGGCTACGCCGGCACTCTTTATATACTTGCTTGCACCGTCATAATCCACAATAGCTGTTCCTTCCTTTATACCGGCTTCATAACTGCCGCCTAAAATATCACTGGTGGAATACTGGACTTCCCCGTCTGACACAAATTCACTATTAGGATGCATCAGAATAACGCCCTCTGAATTGGTTAAAAATCCATAACTTCCATCTTCAGAATCAATAATTTCATTCATTGTTTCAAATAGGGTAACCAGCATCAGGTCCATGTTGACAACACCTTTCATACCGGAAGCCGTTTCAAAGGACTTGGAAACACTGATAACAATATTTCCGGTAACGGTATCTACATAAGGCTCGCCAAAAAATTTTTTCCCCCCTGCTGATACGGCACCCGTATACCATGGTCTTCCTGTACAATCCCAGTCAGCATCCGGATACCAGCCGGTTCCGTCGATGAACTGCTTATTGTCAAAACCAACATTAATATTGCTGGCATTTTCGTTATTTGCAGTAAGCTGCTCCATATAAGCACGAATAGAAGCATCATCAATTGATGACAATGTTTCAAAGTACGAGCATGCCGCATCTACATCTCTTGTATTTGCCTGCAGCCAGCTGTCAATCACAGCCGCATAATATTCAACCTGCTGCCCATGCAGCATTTCGTTGGATTCGGTCAGGCTGTTCTTGGTGATAAGACTTGCACTTATCATGGCAATCAGCAAACATCCGACACAAATCACAGAAAACATTACTGTTAATCTCACCCTGATACTTTTCATTTTTATACCCCTGCATTCTCTTTATTTTTTCTTGAGTTTCATTTATATTTAATTTTATCATAATTATCAGAAATTGTATAGCTTATCCTGTTTTGGACAGCTTTGAAATAGAAGTCAGATTTTAAGGCGTCCGCAGATTGTAGCAGTTCAGCCTTGCTTGTTCCTTCTGCCCGCTTCGTTGTACGGACTC
>DNJW01000419.1 GCA_003488965.1 Lachnospiraceae bacterium
AGCGCGTCTGTGTTGGAATATACAGGCTGCACAATGACAAGTGCACAATCACCGTGTTTCGCAATCGCCTGCTTTTATCCCCCATATCCGCTTATTCCGACATATAAATGGCTGTTTTCTGCATCACCTCTTCTGCTCCTGCCGAAGCATCCATTTCCCCCCGCAGCACTTTTACCCCGGCTTCGCATACGGCACTTTCCAAAACAGAATCCTTGATATAAGGAGATTTTCCCTCTTCTGCCACATTTACCAGAAGGGCGATTTCCTCTTCGGAGGCCGGATAAATATCAATTCCAATGTAATTGCTTCCATCCTGGGATGATACGCCCATAGAGCCGTAGCTGCTACCGTCCTCCGTGGCATTCACCCGGAACCGTTCCATACATTTTTCCTTATTGACCGGCATGCCGTTCCATCCGTCATCATCCAGCATTTTTCCCAGCACCTCCAAGGCAATGTCCTGATGCGCTGTTGTCCGGCTGATGCCTATGATGCCGTCAGGAACGAACACTCCTTCCGTCTGCCCGCTGTAGGGCACAAAACTGCTGTCTGTCTTGCCCTTAATTTTAAAACAGGAAATCATCATATCAAAATCAAAACTGCTGTCAATGATACCGGCTGCAAATTCCTGTTCGCCCACCAGATATTCCAGCATCCTGCCTCCTACGGAAAACTGACTCTCCCTTATTTCCTCCTCGGAAGCCCCTGATGCGCGCATATCCTCCAGCCATTGTTCATACTGCTCCTTCATCTCATCATCAATCCCCCCTTTTTCCGCTTTCCAGATTCTTTCCGCCAGCTGGTAAAATTCCGTCAATGCATCCTTGTCTATCTTTCCTTCCCCGTTCTTCCAAGCCGGTGCGCAGGCAGGAAGAAGCTTATTGAGCATTTCCTCTTCTCCTCTCGCACCGAAAATCATACCTGTTTCCTTCCTTTCCCTATAGTTTTCCACCATTTCCGCAATGGCTTCCAAATCCGTCATTCCTTCTATTTCATCCTTCTTTCCTACCAGCAGGGCAATATGAAACTGGGCGGGCGCCCCATAAGTTCCTTCCGGTGTCTGCAAAGCATTTATAATATTGGTAAAATACTTATCTTCTCCCTTATCCTCCAAATAAGGGGCCAAATCCATCAGGACTCCTTTTTCCACATAAGAGTCCATAGGCATATCATCCAAAATGAAAATATCCGGTCCTTTTCCCGCTGCAATTTCCGTATTCAGTTTCTTCAATGCATCTTCCCTAGTTGCCGCCGAATTCCCGTCTATCCCAATCTCATATCGGATATATACATCCGGGTTCTGTGCCTGATAAGAAGAAATCACCGTCTGCAGCTGCTCGTTTTTCACCAGACTGTAGGCACACAGCTGTATCTGCGGTACAGCCGAGACATTGGGGTCATATGTATACCGCATCACCCTTCCGTCTGAACACAGCAGCAAAAACACATCATCCTCCAGAAGAAGACCGTCCGACATCCCGCAGGAAGGGTCTCCCAAAGAATTCAGCGCACCGTCCGCTATTTGTTCAATCACATTGCCGCCGATTACATGCCGGTAAATCCCTTTTTCAAAAATCAAATATAAAATTCCATCTTCCCCCGGCAAAAGAAGAAGCGGCTGAATCCCCGCCGTACTGTATTCCAGCATTGAACCCTGTTCTTTAATAAAATCATCCAGCACCGGGTCTGCTACCGTCTCCCCTGTGGTCAAATCCACAATCGTTACGTTTCTTCCGTCTGCCAGCAGCAGCCTGCCGTCTTTCGCAGACATATACTGTGCCCAGCCGGCCAGCTCAATTACCTCATGACAGGAACCTGTCTTTCTGTCTATTTCATATACCTTTCCTCCCAAAGCGGAGCCGAACAGTCTTCCGTCATCGGAAAAAACAAAATTATTGATATATTCATTTTCTTTATATGAAATTTCCAATTCCGTATAAGAGCCGTCCGGCGCTACCAGCCGGTACCGGGGATGCATGCCAAAATACATAGTCTGCATCTCAACCCCCTCTTCCCCGTCATCTTCTGCCTCTCTGTCAGCAGCTTTTTCCTCTTGCGTATTGTCTCCTTCCCCTTCCCCATTATTTTCTTCCCCCGCCTCATTTGTCTCTTCTCCTGCCGCATCGTCTTCTACATTCCCGGCTCCGTCTTCACTGCCCTGATTTTCCCCGCTTGGCTCATATATAACTGCCACATAGCCGTCTTTTGCCACCGCCACATTCATCACCCAGTTAGAAGCATTTAGTTCCTCATACCAGACCAGTTCCTCCTTTTCCCATGTAACCCCGTTATCTTTGGATATCCATTTTCCTGACCTTCCCGATATGACAACAAGACTGCCGTCTTCCATCTGTGCCAGTTCGCTTTCTACATTAAGCTCTCCCTTTAAGGAATCGTTCTCCTCTTCCAGATAACGCCCCATTATCTTCTCTTTTTCCGAATCCGTTCCGGCGGCTTCCTCTTCCCCGGCAATCTCTCCTTCTTCCTGCTGTCCGTCAATCTTTCTATTTTCTCCGTTGTCCGCCTGCCCGCAGCCTGCTGCGCCTATGCATCCAAATACCACAGCAAGCGCCAGCATCCAGCCGGCCATTCTGTCCGCAATCCTTCTCCTGCCCATACCTGTTCTCCTTCTATTCTAATCTTTATCTAGACAAGTGCACAATCACTGTGTTTCGCAATTATCTATCATCTTTATCGCCGATATAATTTTGCCCTATTGAGTCTGGTAATTTCCTCTACATATCCACAACAAAAATAACAATTTTATCCGCCCGGAAAATTTCCCCATCCCAGCTTCCCGTTAAAATAACCGAAGAATCCTTCTTCAACTCTTCCTTACTCCCCTCCCTTTCCGTACTGGTCAATCCGTCCGTTGTCGTTTGCACAGTAAACTCCGCTTTCTCGCTATACTGTACGGTAATCAGATTTGCATCTTCCGAAATATTTTCCGGAATACTTTCCGGAATATTTTCCTTCATATCCCTCTCTTCCCCTGCTGCTTGCGTTACTTCTTCCGCCTCTTCTTTCGTATCCCCGCACCCGCAGGCAAAAACAAGCATCCCTATAACAAACATCACAACAACTTTATTCCAACATTTCATTTTTTCCTCCATTTCTGCGCTGCTTTATCGTGCATCTCATTACATTCTTCACTCCGCCATATAAATCCCCATCTTCTGGATTACTTCCTCCGCTCCTTCCGATGCGCTGATTTCTCCCCTCAGCACCTTAATCCCTGCCCTGCACGCCGCATCTTCCAGCATGGAATCCCTTACATAAGGTGTATTTCCTTCTTCTGCTATTTTCATAAGACGGGCAATTTCTTCTTCCGAAGCCGGATAGATATCCAAATGATAGAGTTCCTTTCCATCCGCTCCGCTTCCCCCCATAGAAGCATAGCTGCTGCCATCCTCCGAAGCATGCCGCCGGAAGCTCTCTCCCCACTTCTCTTTATTAACCGGCATACCTGACCATCCGTCATCATCCAACATTTTTTCCAGCAGCCTGACCGCTATATCCTGATATTCCGAAGTACGGCTGATTCCCATCAGACCGCTGGGCACAAACACTTTTTGGGACTGTCCGCTATAGGCGGCAAAACTGCCGTCCTTTCTCCCCTCTGCTTTAAAGCAGGAAATAATCATATTAAATTCGTCACTGTCGCTCATAATACCCGCTGCAACTTCCCTGTCCCCTGTCAGCCATCCAATTTCCTTACTGCTTATTCCCATTTGAAATTCTCTCGTCCTTTCGTCCGAAACCCCTGCAATCTTTCTTTCCTCCGTCCACCTTGCATATTCCTCTTTTGTTTCCTCACTGATTCCTTTTTTCTCCGCATCCCATATTCTCTTAACTAATGTATAAAATTCTGTCAGCGCTTCTTTATCTATCTTTCCCTGTTCATCCTTCCATGACGGTTCACAGACAGGCAGCAGCATATGCAGTATTTCATCCTCGCCGCGTACCCCTAAAACAGTGCCTGCCGTTTTCTCTTTCCTATAAGCTTCCGCCATCCCTGCTATCCCTTCCAAGCTGTCCATCTGTTCGATTTCTCCCTGTCTGCCTACGATAAGACCTATCTGAAACTGGGCAGGTACTGCATAAGTTCCCTGCTCCGTCCCAAAAGCGCGGATGACATTGGTAAAATATTTATCCTCTGTCTTATTCTCCAAATAATCTGTCAAATCCAATAAGACCCCTTTTTCGATATACGATGAAACCGGCATATCGTCCAGCACAAAAATATCCGGCCCCTTTCCAGCCGCAATTTCCGTATTTAGCTTCTTCAATGCATCATCCCGTGTCATCGCGGAATTTTCTTCTATTCCTGCCTCATATCGGATATAAACCTCCGGATACTCTGCCTGGAAAGCGGCAATTACCTTTTTCAACTGTTGGTTATCCCTTAGGCTGTAAGCCCTAAGCTGCACTTCCGGCACCGCAGGCGTATCCGGGTCATAAGTATATTTCATGATTCCACCGTCTGAACGCAATAGCATAAACATATCGCTTTCCAGCAGAATGCCGTCCGATAGCCCGCAGGAAGGGTCGCTCAATGACGTAAGACTGCCATCCGCTACCTGCTCTATCATATTTCCTCCGATTACATGACGGTAAATCCCTTTTTCACAAGCCAGATATAAAATTCCCTCCGCACCCGGCAGCAACAGCACGGGCTGCACCCCTTCCGTACCATAATTCATATAGGTACCCTGCTGGTCATGGAGAAAATCATTGATAACCGTATCCTCTATCTTTGCCTCTGCCTCCAAATCCCAAACAGTCACGCCGTCCCTGCTGGCCAGTATCAGCTTATTTTCCTTCTCGGCCATATAATATACAGTGCTAGGAAGCTCCAGCAATTCTTCCAAAGCTCCCGTTTCTTTATCTATCTCATATATCTTGCCTCCCAAAGCGCTCCCAAAAAGTCTGCCGTCCTCCGAAAAGGCAAGAAAATGGATATACCCTTGCTCCTTGCACGGAATTTCCAGTTTCTTAAAACCGCCCTCCGGCGATGCAATGCCGTACGAAGGCAAAAACGCTTCACTGACGCCCTCCTCTTCCTCTGCCTTCTCCGCAATTTCTGTATCCGCTTCTCCTGCATTCTCCTCTCCGTCGCCCTCTTCTTTGCCGGCATAAATCACCGCAATATAACCGTCCTTTGATACCGCCGCATTCATCACCCAGGCTTTTGCCGCCATCATTTCCTCATGCCATGCCATCCTCTCCCGTTCCCATGTTGTCCCGTTGTCCGTCGATACCCATTTCCCGTTATTCCCGGACATAATAACCAGACTTCCGTCTTCCATCCGGACAATATCGCTTCCTGCCCCAACTTCTCCCTTTAAGGAATCATCGATCTGCTCCAGGTAACGCCCCATCACTTTTTCCTTATCCGCTTCCTCCAACGCCCCGTCCCTGCTTCCCACATCCGTTGTCTCTGCCGCCTCATTACGGATATCCATGTTCCCGTTTTCGATTTCATTTCCGCAGCCTGACATTCCCGCCGCTCCCCAAACCATGGCAGCTGCCGTCAGCCAGACAATTACCCTTTTCATTCCTATGCCATTTCTTTTCTTTGTTTTCATTATTTCCCTCATTTCTGCGCTGCATTATTGCCCCGTGTTGACTACCGTCGGTACTTAG
>DNJW01000111.1 GCA_003488965.1 Lachnospiraceae bacterium
TAGGGTAAGTGATATTTTATGGTAAGAAGATGTTAGCACTCTAAAAGGTCGAGTGCTAACAAGCTGGATACGAATGCAGGCGAGTCTGTTTGGTTCGTTGCCCGTTAAGAAGAAAAGGGAGGATGACGGAGTGCAGGCATTAGACGAAAGAAAGATGAAAATATTGCAGGCCATTATCCGCAATTATCTTGAGACAGGAGAACCGGTAGGAAGCAGGACGATTTCCAAGTATACGGATTTGAACCTGAGTTCTGCTACTATAAGAAACGAAATGGCGGACCTGGAGGAACTGGGTTATATTGTTCAGCCCCATACTTCTGCAGGAAGGATTCCGTCGGATAAGGGATACCGCTTGTATGTGGATCAAATGATGGAGGAGAAAGAACGGGAGGTAGAGGAACTGAAGGGGATATTGCTGGAGAAAGAAGATAAGATGGATCATCTTCTGAAACAGGTTGCAAAGGTTCTGGCGCAAAATACCAATTATGCTACGATAATATCCGCACCTCAGCTCCATCGGAATAAAGTAAAATTTATCCAGCTGTCCAGAGTGGATGCAGGCCAGCTTCTTGCAGTAATAGTGATCGAAGGAAATGTAATCAAAAACAACATTTTAACCGTAGAGGAGGAGCTGGATGATGAGACGCTGCTGAAATTAAACATATTGCTGAATACCCATTTAAACGGATTGTCGTTGGAGGAAATCAATCTGAGCATGATAACGGCTATGAAGCAGCAGGCAGGAATTCACAGTTCGATTGTAGGATATGTAATTGACGCTGTGGCAGAAGCCATTAAAGCTGATGAGGATTTGGAAATTTATACTAGCGGTACAAATAATATTTTCAAATATCCGGAACTGGCGGATAACCAGAAGGCCAGTGAGCTGATTAATACTTTTGAGGAAAAGCAGTTATTGAATGAACTTGTAGTTGACAGACTGGCTGACGAAAACAATACGGGAATTCAGATATATATCGGTGATGAAACACCGGTAAAAACAATGAAGGACTGCAGTGTAGTAACGGCAACTTATGAACTGGAGGAAGGGATGAAAGGAACAATCGGTATTATAGGACCGAAGCGTATGGATTATGATAAAGTAGTGGGAACGCTGAAAACACTGATGCATCAGTTAGACGAGTTGTATAATAAAAGAGAATAGGGAAAGAGAGGGATGAAGAAATTGGAAGAGCAGAAGGATATAAACAATAACGGTGCAAATATCGAAGAAGAAGATAAAGAAAAAAATACAATAAATGAAGAGGTTCCGGAAGAGGAAAGCAGAGAGGATGAACAGCCGGAGAAGGAGGCCGGAAGCCCTGAGGAGGAACCCGAAGACATGATTTGCGGTGACAGCATAGAAGAACCGGAGGAAGGCGGCGGGGAAGAGACCGCAGAGGCTGCTGAAACTGCTGGCGGAAAAAAGCTGTTTAAGAAAAAAGCGAAGACGGATAAAAAGCAGGAAGCCCTGAAACAAAAGGTGGAAGAACTGGAAGACAGGGTAAAACGCCAAATGGCAGAATTTGATAATTTCCGGAAACGTACGGACAAGGAAAAAACAGCCATGTATGAAATCGGCGCCAAAAGCGTGATTGAAAAAATACTTCCTATAGTGGATAACTTTGAAAGAGGTCTGGCAAGCATTTCTGAAGAAGAAAAAGGAAACGGTTTTGCGGATGGGATGCAGATGATTTATAAGCAGCTTATGACAGAATTGGAAAACCTGGGAGTAAAGCCTATAGAGGCTGTAGGGCAGGAGTTTAACCCGGATTACCATAATGCGGTAATGCAGGTGGAGAGCGAGGAATACGATACGGGTATTGTGGCACAGGAGCTGCAGAAGGGATATATGTATAGGGATTCCGTGGTAAGGCACAGCATGGTGGCGGTAGTCAGCTGATATGGCATTTTTAAGTATATAATAGGTTTCTGTTATATAGATATGGATAAGATTCAGGAAAATAATTTTTATAGTATAATTACAGGAGGATTTCATTATGAGCAAGATTATTGGTATTGACTTAGGAACAACAAATAGCTGCGTGGCAGTTATGGAAGGCGGTAAACCTACTGTTATCGCCAATACAGAAGGGGCAAGGACAACACCGTCCGTAGTAGCATTTACAAAGACCGGAGAAAGGCTGGTAGGCGAGCCTGCAAAGCGTCAGGCGGTAACGAACGCGGAAAAGACAATCGCTTCGATTAAAAGAGATATGGGTACGGACAGGGGACGTACGATTGATGGTAAGAAATATTCTCCTCAGCAGATTTCCGCTATGATTCTTCAGAAGCTGAAAGCAGATGCGGAGAGTTATCTGGGTGAAAAGGTAACGGAAGCGGTTATTACCGTTCCGGCTTATTTCAATGACGCACAGCGTCAGGCAACAAAGGATGCCGGCAAGATTGCGGGTCTTGATGTAAAACGTATTATCAACGAGCCTACGGCAGCAGCTTTGGCATATGGCCTGGACAATGAAAAAGAGCAGAAAATTATGGTATACGACTTGGGCGGCGGTACCTTCGATGTTTCTATTATTGAAATCGGCGACGGCGTTATAGAGGTTCTTTCCACTAATGGCGATACACGTCTCGGAGGGGATGACTTTGACCAGAAAATTATTAACTGGATGCTGGATGAATTTAAGAAAAAAGAAGGTGTTGATTTATCCGGCGATAAGATGGCTCTTCAGAGATTGAAGGAAGCAGCGGAAAAGGCAAAAAAAGAATTGTCCTCTTCTACTACAACAAATATCAATCTTCCATTCATTACTGCTACGGCAGAGGGACCGAAACATTTTGATATGGATTTGACAAGAGCAAAATTTGACGAATTAACTCATGATTTAGTAGAAAAAACAGCGATTCCGGTTCAGAACGCAATGAAAGATGCAGGGCTTTCCAATTCCGATATCGGAAAAGTGTTGCTGGTAGGCGGTTCTACGCGTATCCCGGCAGTTCAGGATAAAGTAAAACAGTTAACAGGACATGAGCCTTCCAAGAGCCTGAACCCGGATGAATGCGTTGCACTGGGCGCATCAATTCAGGGCGGAAAACTGGCAGGCGATGCAGGTGCAGGGGAAATCCTTCTGCTGGACGTTACCCCGCTTTCTCTTTCCATTGAGACAATGGGCGGCGTTGCGACAAGGCTGATTGAAAGAAATACTACAATTCCTACAAAGAAGAGCCAGATTTTCTCCACAGCGGCAGATAACCAGACGGCGGTTGATATTAACGTAGTACAGGGTGAGAGACAGTTTGCAAAGGACAACAAATCTCTCGGACAGTTCAGGCTGGATGGAATTCCTCCGGCAATGCGCGGAGTTCCGCAGATAGAGGTTACTTTTGACATTGATGCCAACGGTATTGTAAACGTATCGGCAAAAGATTTGGGAACCGGCAAAGAACAGCATATTACGATTACGGCAGGCTCCAATATGTCGGATGACGAAATTGACAAGGCAGTAAAAGAGGCAGCCGAATATGAAGCACAGGATAAGAAGAGGAAGGAAGCTATTGATACGAGAAATGAAGCGGATTCCTTTGTATTCCAGACAGAAAAGGCATTGAACGAAGTCGGCGATAAGATTGATGCTTCCGCAAAGAGCACAGTAGAAGAAGACCTTTCCGCATTGAAAGCAGTTCTGGAAAGGACAAAAGACCAGGAGATGTCGGACAGCGATATTGATGAAATGAAAGCGGCAAAAGAGAAACTGATGACAGATGCACAGGCGCTTTTCGCAAAGGTATATGAGCAGGCGCAGGGGGCAGCAGGCGCAGGTCCGGATATGGGAGCGGGCGCAGGCCCGGATATGGGTTCCGCAGCAGCGGATGATGTGGTTGACGGTGATTACCGCGAAGTATAAATCAAGTACGGTTATATTTTTGCCGGTTAAGTGTGAACAGCAATACAAGAAGTTCTAAGGCCTTGTATAAGGTCTAAGAACTTCTTGCCTTTGCATCATATAAAGTATATACTGAAATGTATGGCGGTGTGCCGATAAGTATATAGGCTGGAAGCATATAGGCGGACAGCATACGGATAAGTGATAGATGGTAAGAGGAGTAAGTTATGGCAGAGCAGAAACGAGACTACTACGAGGTTCTTGGAGTAGATAAAAATGCAGATGAAGCAGCAATTAAAAAAGCGTATCGTGTTTTGGCCAAAAAATATCATCCGGATATGAATCCCGGAGATAAAGAGGCGGAGAAAAAATTCAAGGAAGCTTCGGAAGCATATGCCGTGCTCAGTGACCCGGAAAAGAAACGTCAGTATGACCAGTTCGGCCATGCGGCTTTTGAAGGCGGAGCAGGAGGCTTCGGTGGTTTTGATTTTAACAGCGCTGATTTTAGTGATATTTTCGGTGATATTTTCGGTGATTTCTTTGGCGGCGGACGCAGGAGCGGAAGAGGAAGCAGCGGTCCTATGAAGGGGGCGAATATCCGTACCAGCGTAAGGATTACTTTTGAAGAGGCTGTGTTTGGTATAGAGAAGGAACTGGAGCTTACTTTAAAGGATGAATGTTCTTCTTGCCACGGAAGCGGGGCGAAGCCGGGTACCGTTCCCGAAACTTGCCCGAAATGCGGCGGCAAGGGACAGGTGGTGTTTTCACAGCAGTCTTTCTTTGGAACTGTCAGGAATGTGCAGACATGTCCGGACTGTAACGGGACGGGCAAGGTCATTAAGGATAAATGTCCGGACTGCCATGGGAGCGGATATATTGCCAGCAGAAAGAAAATCAAGGTATCGATTCCTGCCGGAATTGACAATGGACAGAGTGTACGTATCCGTGATAAAGGAGAGCCGGGAAGCAATGGAGGACCGAGAGGCGATTTGCTGGTGGAAGTGATTGTGGGCAGGCATCCTGTGTTCCAGCGTCAGGATTACAATATATATTCTACCGTTCCGGTTTCCTTTGCAGTGGCTGCTTTGGGCGGAGAGATTATTATAGATACGGTTGACGGGAAGGTAATCTATGATGTGAAAGCGGGCACCCAGACCGATACAAGAATACGCTTAAAGGGCAAAGGAGTGCCTTCCCTGCGGAATAAGGATAACCGGGGCGACCATTATGTAACCTTGGTAGTACAGGTGCCGGATAAGCTTTCCCATGAAGCGAAAGAACTGTTAAAGCAGTTTGATGCGGAAACGGGAAATTCGCTGAATGCAGCGAAAGAAGCAACGCCTGATGCGGGCGAGGTGAAGGATAAGAAACGGAAATTTTGGAAGTAGCAAAACATTAAGAAACTCTAGGGCTGTAAAAAACACAGCCCAAGAGTTTCTAAATGTTTCGAAGAACGCCTGAAATACGGCGTTCTTCCTCGTCCTATTGGAATGTTTTGTGCAATCTGCAAGCGATGCCGCTGGCTCAATTTTTTTTCTATTCGTATTCTACAAATTCGCTGTATTCATCCCAGATATTGCAAATCCAGGTTTTTCCCTGATTGAAAACAATTTCTTTTCCGTCTTTGTCAAAGAATTTGGCAGGGGTTGCATCTCCGTCATAGCGCATCCATGTGCCTTCGATAACTTTACCATTGGTGAATATCAGGGCATCACCTTCACCATGGACGCCGAAAGCAAGATAGTCTTTTTTGTCACGGACTTCGCCGTGGCAATATTGGAGAACTACGTTGGATACAGCCAGCTGGCTGCCGTCATATTCGTCAATCTGCTTTTTCCCGTCCTGATAACGGTAGTAAAGGTTGTCCTGCAAATTATATTCAAAATAGGGATTATATGCACCGTAACCGCCGGAGTTATCCTTCTGCCCGCCGGGATAAATCATGGAGGCATCTTCGTTTTCCGTATATTCTGCCCGGTAGTCATCGGCAATAAAGGTAAAGGGGGGAACATAGAGTTTGTCATATTCCGTTTCGTATTCCTGACGTTTGATTGCTTTTTCCAGGCCGTCGGTAAACAGATAGCCGGTAAATTCCGTAGCATATCCGGGACGGCTGATTCGCCCGAAGGCTTCGTCCGAAGGGTTGTGGATGCCTTCTACCGCAGCGCTGATATTCTGAACCGTATCCCGGCTAAGAAGCTCTTCCACATAAGGTCTTGCTAAACCCCAGTTACAGTAAATTGCCTGATAACCCATAGCCACATAGACGAAGTAATCGCGGCTGCTTCTGACGGGGCCGATATGGTCCAGTTCGTCATAATCCTCAAAAACCGCCATAAGACGCGTAATTCTTCCTTCTACCGGGGCTTCGTATATAATCGCCGCTTTGGAAAGTCCATATTGAGGCATTGCAGGAGCATTGTTAGGTATCATAACGGCAATTGGCCTTCTGTTTCCTTTTTCCTGCTCTATCCATTCTCCGGTAAGATAGCTTTGTATTTTGCCGTTTTTTATTTCGCGTTCTCCGATAACAGGGAGTCCCGGCTCTTCTTCGGGAATTTCTTCTTCAGGAATTTCTTCCGTTTCCTCTTCTTCCGTTTCTTCGGTGCCGGCTGCCGCATCCGCCGGGTTTTCATTGGCTTCTCCAAGGGGAAGTTCCTCTGCGGCATTTTGCCCGCAGCCGCCTAATAAAAGTGACAGACACAAAATGCCGAAAAAAACATTGATTTTTTTCATAAGCTGATTCCTCGTTTTATCAAATATTTGTATTGTGAATAAAATAAAATGCTACTTGGATATTATACTATAGGAAGGAATGAAATGTCTATGTTGTAAATTTGGTATAATAGGTGGAATGTGACAAAATTTTTTATAACGGGTATTTTTAAGCAGCAATTATTCCCTTTACAAATTCCCCATTCTATGCTATAACAAACATATTCCCAAAATTACAATTAATAATTAGCAGAGTAGAAATCTGTGCGTTAAGTGCCGTATGAACGGGGAGTTGTCATACGGACGAAAAGCTTGGCTGATGGCAGGCTTGCGGTGCAGAGTTCGCATCCCGCTGCTGCATATGGAGTGAAAAAACCTCCTTTATGTAGTCTAGGAAAACTGCTATAAAGGAGGTATTTTATATGGAGAAAATAAAAGAATACAAAGAAATCTGTAAAAGTTCCTGCCGGGAACTTCTGATAACCAGAAATGTAGTGCTGTGCGGTCTGATGGCAGCTTTGGCAGTGGTTTTGAGCATGGTGGCTTCTATAGAAGCGGGCCCATATATTAGGATTGGATTTTCAGGGATACCGAACCGGGTGGTGGAGTGCCTTTTCGGTCCGGTGACGGGCTGTTTGTTTGGAGGTGTGCTGGATATTCTGAAATATGTATTAAAACCCACAGGCCCCTTCTTTTTTGGTTTTACTTTTAATGTGATGGTTGCAGGAATCATCTACGGTTCTATTCTTTATAAAAAAACGGTATGCATAAAAAGAATTGTGGCGGCGGAACTGCTTACAAAGGTTTTGGTAAACTGTATTTTGAATACCCTTTGGATTTCAATGCTGTATGGAAAAGGGTTTTTTATCCTTCTTCCGGCAAGACTGTTGAAAAATGCTGTTATGCTGCCGATTGACAGTGCGATTTTGTATTTTTCCCTTACTTATGTGAAAAAAATTGTATGCCGTATGGGCTTTGACGGGCAAAGGAAAATACCTACCCGTTTGTAGAAGGTTATCGCAGTAAAGAAATGAGGTAAATATGAAGTGGACGAAATTTAGGATTAAAACTTTGACGGAAGCGGAGGATATCATTATCAGTACTTTATATGATATCGGGCTGGAGGGAGCGCAGATTGAGGATAAGGTACCCTTGACTGCTGCGGAAAAGGAGCAGATGTTTGTGGATATTCTGCCGGAAACAGGAGAGGATGAC
Organism: Lachnospiraceae bacterium; assembly: GCA_003488965.1. Classification (GTDB taxonomy): domain Bacteria; phylum Bacillota; class Clostridia; order Lachnospirales; family Lachnospiraceae; genus Kineothrix. The sequence goes on from DNJW01000111.1 coordinate 7,776, forward strand.
GGCATTGCATATCTTAGCTTTTTTGTGGAAGAACAAGAAGACGGTCTGCTGGATGTAAACGGAGAAAAGATAACGGCGGAAGAAATCCTTAAAAGAGTGAAAGAGGAACTGGACAGTCTGCGTCTGTTTACGGATATCGGCGAAGGAACAGTGACGGTGGACGAAACGGAGGATATCGACTGGATTAATAACTGGAAGGAGTATTTTCACCAGTTTTATATCGATGATATTCTTGTTATCCCTTCCTGGGAGGAAATAAAGGCGGAAGATAAGGATAAGATGGTTCTTCATATCGACCCTGGCACTGCTTTCGGCACCGGAATGCATGAAACGACCCAGCTTTGCATCCGGCAGCTGAGAAAACATATTACAGAGGAAACAAAGGTTTTAGATGTGGGCACCGGAAGCGGCATATTGTCGATTCTTTCTTTGATGTTCGGAGCAAAAGAGGCGGTAGGAACGGATTTGGATCCTTGCGCAATAGAAGCGGTGGAAGAGAACAAGAAAGCAAATAATATTCCTGATGATAAATTCCGGGTGATGATAGGCAATCTGATTACGGACGAGGAGATACAGGAAAAAGCAGGCTATGAGTGCTACGACATCGTGGTGGCGAATATTCTTGCGGAAGTGCTTCTGGGTCTTACCCCGGTGGCGGTGAAGAATCTGAAACCGGGCGGGATTTATATTACGTCAGGCATCATTGATGAGAAAGAAGAGACTGTGGCCAAAGCGGTACGTCAGGCCGGAATGGAGATTTTGGAAATAACGTATCAGGGAGAATGGGTTTCCATAACCGCGAGAAAGGCTTGTAACGGCAATGCATAATTTTTTTGTAGAACCTTGGCAGATACAAGGAAACGAGGTCAGGATAACGGGAAATGACGTAAATCACATCAAAAATGTGCTCCGCATGAAACCGGGGGATGAACTGTCGGTGAGCAATGGAATGGACAATAAAGAATACCGCTGCGGTATTGAAGAGTTTGCCGATGACGCTGTCTGCTGCAGGCTAAGATTTATCAAGGAGGCGGATGTGGAACTGCCCTCCAAGGTCTATCTTTTTCAGGGACTGCCCAAAGGGGATAAGATGGAACTGATTATCCAGAAGGCAGTAGAACTCGGTGTTTATGAGATAATCCCTGTGGCGGCAAAGCGTGCTGTAGTAAAGCTGGATGAGAAGAAGGCGAAAAATAAAATCATCAGGTGGCAGGGAATCTCGCAGGCGGCGGCAAAACAGAGCAGGCGCCGTATTATTCCTATGGTAAAGCCTATTATGTCAATGAAAGAGGCCACTGCTTATGCAAAGAAGATGGATGTGCGCCTGATTCCCTATGAGATGGCGGAAGGGATGGCTAAGACAAGGGAAATCATGGAATCTTTAAAGCCCGGCCAGTCGGTTGCCGTTTTTATCGGGCCGGAGGGAGGTTTTGAAGAAAGCGAAGTAGAGATGGCAAAGGAGGCAGGAATCTGTCCTATTACGATGGGAAAGCGTATTCTCCGTACGGAAACGGCAGGCTTTACAATGATGGCATGGATTGTGTACCAATTGGAGGAAGACGGCATATAGTATAATAGTTACTATGAAGTGAAAGCAGGAACACAAGTGACGTTAGGAGACGAAGAGTGAAGGATTTTTCAAATCTTTCACCCCCAAGTTTGTGTCTGCGCTGCATCCACAAACTTGAGATGTGTGATAAAGCAGCGCAGAAATGAGGAAAAGCATGGAAGTATATTTGGACAATTCAGCTACTACAAGGTGTTTTGAAGACGTGGCGGCTTTGATGACACATATCATGTGCAGCGATTACGGCAACCCGTCCAGCCTGCATTTGAAGGGCATTCAGGCGGAAAACTATATCCGTTATGCCAAAGAAACGATAGCCAAGCTGTTAAAAGTAAGCGAAAAGGAAATCCTTTTTACTTCGGGAGGTACGGAAGCGGATAATATTGCGCTGATTGGCTGCGCACTGGCCAATCACAGGGCAGGCAGACATTTGATTACCACGACGATTGAACATCCGGCAGTTATGCAGACTATGAAATATCTGGAGGAGCAGGGATTCCGTGTAACCTATCTTCCGGTGGACGGCAAAGGCCGCATCCGGCTGGAGGATTTGCAGAAAGCAATAGGCAAGGATACCATATTGGTGTCCATTATGCATACCAATAATGAAATCGGCTCGCTGCAGCCGATAGCGGAAGCAGGAGCCTTGATAAAAAAGATAAATCCCCGGACAGTATTTCATGTAGATGCAGTACAGGGTTTTGGCAAATTCAGGATATATCCGAGAAAGATGAATATTGATTTGCTTTCCGTCAGCGGACATAAGATACATGGGCCGAAAGGTGTGGGATTTTTATACATTAATGAAAAAGTAAAAATCAAACCGATTATTTACGGCGGAGGGCAGCAGAATAACATGCGTTCCGGTACGGAAAATGTGCCGGGTATTGCCGGGCTGGCAAAAGCCGCGGAAATGATGTATGCGGATTTGGATATGGATGTGGATAGACTCTATGGACTGAAAAAGAAATTTGTTGACGGAGTAACCAAAATTGACTATGTGAAAATCAATGGTTATACCGGAAGGGAATCGGCGCCCCATGTAATCAGCGTGTCGGTTAAAGGTGTCCGCAGCGAAGTACTGCTTCACGCTTTAGAGGACAGAGGAATCTATGTTTCGGCAGGCAGCGCATGCTCTGCCCGCAAACCGCAGCCTTCTGCTACGCTGAAGGCAATCGGGGTGGAAAAGGATTTGCTGGAATCTACTTTGCGTTTCAGCATGTCTGTGTTCACTACAGAAGAGGAAATAGATTACACATTGCAGGCAATGTATGATATAATACCGATGCTGCGTAAATACGCCAGGCATTAAAACATTAAGAAACACTAAGGCTGCAAAGAACGCAGCCTAAGAGTTTCTTAATGTTTGGAAGAACGCCCAAAGGCGGCGTTCTTCCCGCTGAAAGCAGGGTTATGGGGGACACTGAGAAACACTAATTTTCCAGTTACGAATTGTGCAGCTTGTATATTCC
>DNJW01000170.1 GCA_003488965.1 Lachnospiraceae bacterium
CGGCATGGGGGTTAGGGTGTCAAAGGGTACACCCTAATCCTTATAGGCAATCTCTCAGAAATTCAATAAATTCTTCATATTTATTAAAAGTCAAAGCTTTTTTCAGATTGTTAGGTTCTGTCAGTATCATAGTCAGGGGTTCAAAGATTTCGTTGAAAATATAGCGTTCATCCCGGTTAAAACACAGCATAATAATCAGGGATACCGGTATGCCGTTCCAGTTGGTGGGTGTATCGCATAAATATAAGTACATTCCTGTTTTGTTGGCTCTCATGCTCATAGAATGGGGAATCGCAAAATTTTGGAAGCCGGTAGAAGACATTTTTTCCCGTTCCAGTACTTCTTTTTCAAAATGTTTTTCCACATAGCCTTTCTGACGGAGTTTTTCACAAAGATAATGGATGGCGTCTTCTCTTCGGGAAAAGCCGTTCCCCCGTTCAAAGAAATCCGGCAGGATAATCTGGTGCAGATAGGAGGTAAAGGTTTCCCGTTTTTTGGCAGTGCGGATTTCATCTATTTTCTGCCGGATTGCTGTGATATCTGTCTCCATTAAAAAGGGCTGTACCTGAATAAAGGGCGTGACCAGAGTGCGGTTAACAGGGACAGTACAAATAATCAGATCCGGCGTGGTGATTTTATCCAGATCCGATTCTTCCGTAATGATATTGGCAATCAGCAATTCGGTACTGAGGCGGCTGCTGATGGTCTGCAGCAGTCTGTTATCCATATTGTAATAGGTTGGACAGTAAATAACTGCGGACAGCTTGCTGGCAAGGGCTTTTTGCGTTTCCAGTGTGCTGCCCAGATGGAAGGCAATGTAACTGATTTCATCATCGTTGATGGAGATGCCGGTCCATTCTTTAATGATGCTGGAGCAGCATACGGCATCATCATAAATGAGAGGGCAGGTCACTTTCAGGGTGTCGCCCATGGGATTTTTGCAAAAATGCTCGTTTTGCGCCCGTATCAGCAGATTTTTTATGTGCAGGGTAAAGCGTATCAGAAATTCCGGTTCATTCAGGTTAATATAATAAAAAGAGCCTACTGCGTTAACAAGTTCGTAAACAAGGCTGATGCAGTCTTTCCCGATAATGTCCGCCAGATTGTCTACTGTAATGCTGTTATAATTCAAGGAGGTGGCACGGGAAATCAAAAGAAGGGTCATTTCCTGCACTTCACCGGCGGAAAACTTTAACTGAAAATGGTTTTCCAGCCGTTCTACAATTTTCTGGGACAGCTCATATTCATGGGGCAGAAGCTCCAAGGTTTCCATGGTCTGTTCATATTCCCCATATCCTGCGTTGTGCTTAATCCGGTCAGCGGCAATGGCAATATGAAGAACCAAGTTGCTTAATGAATAATCGTTAATGAAATATCGATATTCACTTAAAATTTCCAGTACGATATTTTTCACATAAAGAATATCAATATCGGGAAAGGCGCTCTGGATAGTTTCCAGATTGACAAAGTTTTCATTGGATTCATGGTATAAAAGCTGGCTGAGCAGCTTTCTCTTATTTTTTTCCAGACCCACAATTTCCAGCATATCCGAAGCGGTATGGAGGGTAAGGTCAAAGTTTTCCAGCTGTTTGCGTATACGGGGAAGAACTGCGTAAAGGGTGGAACTGCTGATAAAGAGCTCTTCGCATAAATCATAATAGGATACGGGCTCCCGGCTAATCCGTTTCATAATATAGGCGGCGCGTTCCCTGGCAGTCTGGGGAATGCTGGATTTTGCTTCCTTCAAAGCTTTTGCACCGATTTCGGGATTAATATGGTATCCTTTGCGGGAAGAAGAAATAATTCCCTGATAGCAGCTGTTCAGTTCGCTGACATAGTTTTTCACCGTACGGGCAGAAATGCCTAGGGTATTGGCCAGAGAAACGGCTGTTACCCATGTATTGGCTTCAAATAGTTGTTTTAACAATGGTAAATATTTTGTCTCCATTATTTATTCTTCCCTTTACTTTATCTTTATATTATCTATTTGTAAGAGTTCCCCGTTTCCTTTCTGTTTAATTAAAACATCTATATACTTTATTATGCAAATTGTCTTTTGCACCATATAGGTGAAAAGGTCAGTTTGCTTATTGTGAAAAAAAACGTCATACTGGAATCAGCAAGCAGGACGGCAAGCCCGGGATGATACCGTCTGCAAAACAAAATATAGAGGATAAGGAGATTGGAAAAATGGCAAATCATAATATTTTATTAGTATGCGGTTCTGGAGCCAGCAGCGGCTTTATGGCGGCGAATATCCGCAAAGCGGCTTCGGCGAGGGGATTGGAATGGAAAGTGACGGCAAGGAGCGAATCGGAAATTTTAAATTATGTGGAAGACATTGACTGCCTGATGGTGGGACCTCATCTGGCGTCCAATCTTGGGGCAATCGAAGAGGATTGCGAAGGCTATGATATTAAAGTAGCTCTTTTGACGAAAGAGGCATATTCCAAGCTGAACGGGGAACTGGCTGTGGATCAGATTCTGGAGATGTTCGGCGAGAAGTAACTGGTATAACGTTTTAAAGTTATTATTTCTGTTATGGAGGATTAAGTATGAATAAACTGATTAATTGGCTTGAAAATAATTTTGCTCCCAGAATGAGCAAAGTGAACAACAATATTTGGGTAGTAACTTTGAAGGATTCGATTATGCAGACGCTGCCGTTTATCTTTCTCGGCTCTATTTTCTGCTGTCTGGCAATTATTGAAGACTTTGTCACATTGCCCTTTTCCTTCTGGACGCCTTTTGGCTGGACAATGAGCAAGATTTCCCTGCTGGTAGCTTTTCTGATTCCTTTTAATTATTGTGAGAAAAAGCGTTACCGCAAGCAGCGTTTAATTGCAGGGCTTACAGGAATGCTGCTGTTTATGATGGTGGTAACTCCTGAATTTATTGCGGACGGGACTGTGGGCTTCGGGCACGATTCGCTGGGAGCGGGCGGTATGTTTGTGGCGATTTTAACAGGTATTGTTACCAGTTTGATTTTCGGCTCTTTTGCCAAGTTTTCCTTTTTCAAGGACGATTCCGCAGTGCCGGATTTTGTAAGGCAGTGGTTTGATGCATTGCTTCCTATTGGGCTGACCATTGTAATTGGCTGGGTGGTCGTTCTGATTTTGAATGTGGATTTATATCAGATTATTGTTAATCTTTTTATGCCCCTGCAGAAAGGGCTGAATACATTGCCGGGATTTACGTTCTTTATGTTCTTTACTTGTTTCATTTATTCCATGGGTATTTCCAGCTGGGTACTGACCCCCATCGGACAGCCCGTAAGACTGGCTTCCATTACGGCTAATCTGGGACTGGTAGCAGCCGGTACAGCAACGGCTTCCAGCCTGATGATTTATACGGAAGGGCTTGTATACTGTACATATATGTGGGTAGGAGGTATTGGATGTACGCTTCCGCTGGTCATTATGCTAATGCGTTCCAAATCAAAAGAACTCAGTTCTCTTGGAAAGGCATGTCTTGTACCCGGAATTTTCAATATTAATGAGCCGGTGATTTTCGGATGCATTGCATGGAACCCGTACCTGATGGTACCGATGTGGCTGCAGGGGATTATTATACCGATTTTAACTTATATTTTCACAAAAGTGATTGCACTGGCCCCCCTTCCTCATGTACAGTTTGAACTTTGGTATGCGCCGTATCCTATAGGCACGATTATGAATATTATGAGCCAGGGTGCAGGAGCGCTGGTAAGGGCGCTGATTTTCCTGGCAGTATCGATTGCGGTATCGTCTATAATCTGGTATCCGTTTTTTAAGGCTTATGAGACAAAAAGAGTACAGGAAGAACAAGTAAAGGAGGGATAATTTTGAACGAACAGATTGTTGAAAATGCAATGGATATTATTATGCACGCCGGAGATGCCCGTGTATTCTGCAAGAAGGCATTGGAGTATCTGGCAGAGGGCAAAGCGGCAGAAGCAGAGGAAGAAATGAAAGGGGCGGATCAGGAAATTGCCCAGGCTCATCATATTCAGACAGACTGCATTCAGGGCGCAATTGGAGGAGAGGAATTTGAATATAATGTTCTTTTTGCCCATGCCCAGGACACGTTAATGACAATTTACAGCGAAATTGCGCTGGCGAAACAGATGATTAAGATTTCCAGGCATTTGGAAGAACGGATTGACGCATTGGAAAAAAGATAGTATAAAACAGCATCCGCACCGACAGTGCCCGGAGGATTTTCGGACACGAAAGCGGCCGGAAATATCTCTGCCGGATTCGGCACTGGAAGTGCGGATGCAAAACTGAATATAGGAGGATTCATATGGAAAACAGAGTACCGAAAGGGTTCCCGGAAGGATTTATGTGGGGCGGCGCTTTTGCAGCGAACCAGATGGAAGGAGCCTATGATATAGACGGAAAAGGATGGTGTGTGGCTGACATCAATGAATTTGTAAATGATGTGCCCATTGACCAGAAATACAATACCGAAGTAACCACTGAATTCGTAAAGGAGGCCATGGCTTCCGAAAACCGTATTTTTCCTAAGAGGCGGGGAATTGATTTTTACCATACCTATAAAGAAGATTTGAAGCTGCTGGCGGAATTGGGGCTTAAGACGTACCGCACCTCGATTAACTGGTCCCGTATTTTCCCCAACGGGGATGAGGAAGAACCCAACGAGGCAGGGCTGAAATTTTATGACGATTTATTCGATGAGATTCTGGCTAACGGGATGGAGCCCATGATTACGGTTTCCCATTATGAGATGCCGCTGAATCTTACATTGAACTATAAGGGCTGGTATTCCCGGGAAGTGATAGATTTTTTTGAAAGATATTGCAAGACTGTATTTGACCGCTATGCGGGAAAGGTAAAATACTGGATTATTGTAAATCAGATTAACCTGATTGTGCATGAGTCCTTCAACCATCTGGGTGTAGCGGAAGACGTGGTGGAAGATGTTCTTTCCGCAAAGTATCAGGCGGTGCATAATGAAATGGTTTCTTGTGCCAGAGCCACTAAGTATGCCCATGAAAAATATCCGGAAATGCAGATTGGAATGATGCTCTGCGGAGGACCGGCATATCCGGCCACCTGCAAACCGGAAGATATGCTGGCTGCCCTGCGCCATAACCAGATGGAATACTTTTTTGCCGATGTGCTGCTTAGAGGATATTATCCGGGGTATGCATTCCGCTTCTTTGAGGACTTTAACATTAAGGTAGAATTTGGGGAGCATGACGAAGAAGATTTAAAAAATACGGCGGATTTCTTCTCTTTCTCTTATTACTATACAAGAATCTGCTCCAAGGAAAGCTTTGAAGACGGCAACAGTGTATCCAGAAATAAAGAACTGCCGGCAAATCCGTGGGGATGGAGCATTGACCCGATAGGACTGCGCATCCTGTTGAATGAATTTTATGACCGTTATCAGAAGCCCATTTATATTACGGAAAACGGAGTGGGGTATTATGATAAGCTGGAGGAAGACGGGCACATCCATGACCCGTACCGGGTGGACTATTATAGAGCCCACATTGCCCAGATGAAGGAAGCAATTAAGGACGGTGTTGACTTGCGAGGCTATTATGCCTGGGGACCTCTTGATATTGTAAGCTGTTCTTCCTCGGAAATGAGCAAACGCTACGGTTTCATTTATGTGGATTTAGATGATTATGGAAAAGGAAGCGGAAAACGGATTAAGAAAGACAGTTTTGCATGGTATCAGAAGGTGATTGCCACTAACGGAGAAGATTTGGCGTGATGAGGAAAAAATACTTTTTCTTTGACATTGACGGGACTCTGATTCCGGAAACGGGTGGCCATGAGATATCTGAAAAAGTCAGAAAGGCGCTGGAAGAATTGCAAAAACAAGGGCATTTTTGTGCCATTGCCACAGGAAGAGGGCATTGTGAAGCGGAAAAAATCAGGAAATCTCTTGGGTTTGCCAATATGGTATGCGATGGCGGCAACGGGATTGTGTTAAATCATGAACTGGTGCTGCTGGAACCCCTCCCCTATGAACTGTGTCTGCAGCTGATTGCGGAGTGTGAAGACTGCGGCTATGAATGGGGGATTTCCCCGGAAGACAAATGCAGCTGCCTGACCCCATATAGGGATTTTCCGGGCTTTGCCCATATGGATTTAATGATAAAAGAAGGATTGAGAGCGGAGGATTATCCGCAGTTTATGAAGGTGTTTCTCTCATGTCCGCCCGGGCATGAGGAGAAGCTGCCTACGCTTAAGAAGCTGGAATGGTGCCGCTATCAGGACCATCCCTGCATTTTTGTGGAACCGGCGGACAAGGCGAAAGGAATCCGGTATATTATTGATTATTTTCATGCATCCTATGAGGATGTGGTGGTGTTTGGCGATGGAAAAAATGATTTTTCTATGTTTGCCGGGGAATGGTTCTGCATTGCTATGGGAAATGCAATTCCTGAATTAAAGGCGAAAGCGGATTATGTCACACTGTCTGCTTCCAGGGATGGCATTGTGTATGCATTGAAACATTTTGGCTGGATATAATTTTTGAAGGAATGGAGCGGGAGCGGATATGAAAAGTTTTGATTATGTAATCAAGGATTCTTTGGGAATCCATGCAAGACCGGCGGGGCTGCTGGTGAAAGAGGCAAAGAAATACGAAAGTAAAATATCCATCACAAAGGATGGAAAAGAAGTGGACGCCTCCAAGCTGATGGCGCTGATGGCGCTTGCCGTAAAGTGCGGCAACAGCGTGACGGTAATATGCAGCGGTACGGACGAAGAAGAGGCATATGAAGGAATGAAAAAATTCTTTGAGGAGAACTTGTAACTTTTTCCGTTACTTTTCACGGTCTGGGGACCGTTCAAAGTAACGGGTTCGGGGCGATATGAGAAGTTTTGCTGCGCAAAAACCGCCCCGAACTTGCATCATGTTCTCACGGAACACGCAGTAAATGCGTGTTCCTGACCCGTGAAAAGTAACCTTTTTCCTTGTTGGACAAAAAGAATCTAACACTTGGAATTGACACCCTAATCTGTATGATGGTAAAATCATATCTGGTACTGGCATGCCGTTTCCTGATGCACAGGGGGAGTAAAATACCCCGCAGCAAGCTGCCGGGCATTTTACCCTCGCGGCATGCCGAAACAGTGTGGTCCGGAAATTTCCCATCTGCGGAAACTTTTTTGGGGAACCGTACATAAGGAGATTTCAGGAGAACTTCAAAGAACGCAGGAGGATTCTTTATGCCCAAAAGGATAGATATTCATAAGGTACTTATTATTGGTTCCGGTCCAATTATTATCGGCCAGGCCTGTGAATTCGATTATTCGGGAACACAGGCCTGTAAAGCGCTCCGCAGGCTGGGTTATGAAATCGTGCTGGTGAATTCCAATCCGGCTACGATTATGACAGACCCGGAGACTGCGGATGTTACTTATATTGAACCGCTGAACGTAGAAAGACTGACACAGATTATTGAAAAAGAACGCCCAGACGCTCTGCTTCCCAATCTGGGAGGGCAATCCGGGCTTAATTTGTGCGCGGAATTAAATAAAGCAGGAATTTTAGATAAATATCAGGTAAAAATTATCGGTGTGCAGGCAGATGCCATTGAACGGGGCGAAGACCGGATTGAGTTTAAGAAGACCATGAACAGCCTGGGCATTGAGATGGCCCGCAGCGAGGTGGCATATTCCGTGGAAGAAGCTCTTTCCATTGCGGAAAAGCTTGGTTATCCGGTGGTTCTGCGTCCGGCATATACCATGGGAGGAGCCGGAGGCGGCCTTGTTTACAACAAAGAGGAATTAAAAGTTGTCTGTGCCAGAGGCCTGCAGGCCAGTCTGGTAGGCCAGGTTCTGGTAGAGGAATCCATCTTAGGATGGGAGGAGCTGGAGCTGGAAGTGGTCCGGGATGCGGATAATAATATTATTACTGTATGTTTTATTGAAAATATTGACCCCTTGGGGGTGCATACCGGAGACTCCTTCTGCGCTGCCCCGATGCTGACGATTTCAAAGGAATGCCAGAAAAGGCTTCAAGAGCAGGCATATAAAATAGTAGAATCTGTGCAGGTAATTGGAGGTACGAACGTACAGTTTGCCCATGACCCTGTTTCTGACCGTATTGTCGTTATCGAAATCAATCCCCGTACATCACGTTCTTCCGCCTTGGCTTCTAAAGCTACAGGCTTTCCTATCGCCCTTGTTTCCGCCATGCTGGCAGCAGGGCTGACCTTAAAGGATATCCCCTGCGGCAAATACGGAACATTGGATAAATATGTGCCGGACGGCGATTACGTAGTAATTAAGTTTGCCCGCTGGGCGTTTGAAAAATTCAAAGGGGTAGAGGACAAGCTGGGAACCCAGATGCGCGCGGTAGGCGAAGTAATGAGTATCGGTAAAAATTATAAGGAAGCTTTTCAGAAAGCAATCCGTTCTTTGGAAACAGGCCGTTACGGTCTGGGACATGTAAAAGATTTTGACTCTTTGACAAAGGAAGAGCTGCTCCACAGACTGATTACCCCATCCAGCGAAAGGCATTTCCTGATGTATGAGGCATTGCGCAAAGGGGCAACGGTAGAAGAAATTTATGAAATCACAAAAGTAAAGGCTTACTTTATCGGGCAGATGAAAGAACTGGTAGAGGAAGAGGAAAAGATTTTGAAATATAGAGGCCGGATGCCGGAGGATGGCTTGCTTATTGCGGCGAAAAAAGACGGATTTTCGGATAAATATTTGAGCCAGCTGCTGGAGATACCGGAGGAAGACATCCGATGCCGCCGTATTGCGCTGGGAGTAGAGGAAGCCTGGGAAGGGGTTCATGTCAGCGGAACGCAGGACAGTGCCTACTATTATTCTACCTACAATGGGGAGGATAAGAATCCGGTAAATACCGATAAGCCCAAAATTATGATTCTCGGCGGCGGTCCGAACCGTATCGGCCAGGGGATTGAGTTTGACTATTGCTGTGTACACGCGGCAATGGCATTGAAAAAACTGGGTTTTGAAACGATTATTGTCAACTGCAATCCGGAAACGGTTTCCACGGACTACGATACTTCCGATAAATTATATTTCGAGCCTTTGACACTGGAGGATGTGCTGAGCATTTATCATAAAGAAAAGCCTCTGGGAGTGATTGCCCAGTTTGGAGGACAGACGCCTTTAAATCTGGCAGCGGAACTGGAAAAGAACGGGGTCAGGATTTTAGGTACGTCCCCTTCGGTAATTGATTTGGCAGAGGATAGGGATCAGTTTAGGGAAATTATGGAAAAGCTGGGCATTCCTATGCCGGAATCAGGTATGGCGGCTACCGTAGGAGAAGCAGTTGCCATTGCCGGTAAAATCGGTTATCCTGTTATGGTGCGTCCTTCTTATGTGCTGGGAGGCCGGGGAATGGAAGTGGTATACGATGATGAAAGCATGACCGAATATATGAATGCGGCGGTAGGGGTTACCCCGGACAGACCGATTCTGATTGACCGTTTCCTGAACCATGCGCTGGAGTGCGAAGCGGATGCCATCAGCGACGGAACCCATGCATTTGTGCCGGCGGTAATGGAGCATATTGAACTGGCGGGAATCCATTCCGGCGATTCCGCCTGTATCATACCTTCGGTACATATATCCGATGAAAACGTGAAAACCATCAAGGAATATACGAGGAAAATAGCGGAGCAGATGCATGTGAAGGGATTGATGAACATGCAGTATGCCATTGAAAAGGACAAGGTTTTTGTGCTGGAGGCTAATCCGAGGGCATCCCGTACGGTACCGCTGGTATCCAAGGTCTGCAATATCCGTATGGTTCCTTTGGCAACGGATATTATTACTTCCGAAATTACCGGCCGTCCTTCACCTATTCCGGAGCTGGAGGAACAGGTGATTCCTAATTACGGGGTAAAAGAAGCAGTATTTCCTTTTAATATGTTTCAGGAGGTAGACCCTGTGCTGGGACCGGAGATGCGTTCCACAGGGGAGGTTCTCGGTTTGTCCGCTTCTTACGGCGAGGCTTTCTTCAAGGCACAGGAAGCAGCACAGTCCAAGCTTCCGTTGGAGGGAACGGTACTGATTTCCGTCAACGATAAGGATAAGGATGAGGTAATTGAAGCGGCAAGAAGTTTTGCCGAAGACGGTTTTAAGATTGTAGCTACCGGGGGAACCTATGACTTGATTGCGGCAGCAGGCATTCCCGCAGTAAAAGTGAAAAAAATGTACGAGGGCCGTCCGAATATCGGAGATATGATTACCAATGGGGATATTCAGCTGGTAATAAATTCGCCGATAGGCAAAAATGGGGCCCATGACGACAGCTATCTGAGAAAGGCAGCGATTAAAGCAAAGGTGCCTTATTTCACAACAGTTGCGGCAGCAAGGGTGACGGCGGAGGGTATTCATTATGTGAAGACCCATGAAGACAGTGAACTGAAATCCCTGCAGGAACTGCATAGTGAAATTCATGGATAGGTGGTTGTGAAACCCTAGGTTGTGAGAATATTCTGACAATATATTTCCTGAAACTCCAAATGTGCTAAGC
>DNJW01000357.1:0-9815 GCA_003488965.1 Lachnospiraceae bacterium
ATTTATTATGCTGCAATAGAAAGCGGCGATTACTATGAAGGATGGGCAAGCCAGCTACAGGAACAGGCAAAGAAGCAGGGGGCTGGGTTTGATGTAGGCTATGCGGAAAAGTCTGTGGAAACGCAGGATGCACAGGTAAAGAGTGCTGTATCGGATGGCTGCAATGTATTTTTGTGTGGGCTGGTTTCTGCGGATATTGCAACGGAAATTAAAGCGGCGGCAGAGGATGTGCCGATTGTATTTATCAATCAGGCGCCGGCTGATGAGCAGTTAGAGAAAGAGCGTTATATTTATGTGGCGTCTGACGAATATATGGCGGGGCAGTATCAGGCAGAATACATATTGGAAAAGCTTGGAAGCAAGGATGAAATTAATGTTGCCATCTTAAAAGGGCCAAAAGGGGCTTCTGGTACTGTTGGCAGGACAAATGGATTGAAACAGACATTAAAAGCCAGCGGGAAAAAGATAAATTATGTATTTGAAGACAATGCAGACTGGAGCGAGGAAACTGCCAAAGAAATGATGGGAATGTTTCTTAAGACAGGCAGGACGGTTGACTGTGTAGTGGCAAATAATGATGATATGGCAGGTGGTGCTGTTGCAGCCTTTGAAGAGGCAGGCACTGATTTAGATTCGGTATTGTTTTTAGGCGTAGATGCTTCTGCGAATGGATGCCAGGCGATTGCAGATGGAAGGATGGATTTTACTGTATACCAGCCGATGTCTGACCAGATTTCTGCCGCTGTTTTGGCTGCTCAAAGGCTGGCGGAAGGAAAGCCCATAGGGGATATAGAAGGAGCGTCAAAGGATGGAAAATATATTCTCGTACCTTTTGAAAAGGTGGATGCCAGCAATGTGAAACAATATATGTAAGATGCAGGCAGCAGATTCTTAAAGCGGGGATAAAAGCATAATGATTCGGAGGTATTCCAATGAAAAAGAAGAGAGAACAGCAGACGGGGGCGGGAAGGTTTATTTCGATTAAGGCAAAATTGTTAGGTATTATACTGCCTGTAGTTATTATTATTGTCACAGTGCTTACCGGGCTGTCCTACATTGTATCAAAGAATGTGATGAAAGAAAATGCAGGGGAGCTGTTGGAAACATCTGTAAAAGGGCAGGCTTCTGATATTGAGGCATGGCTGGATCAGAACCTGAAATCTTTTCAGGTGGCAAAACAGGCGTTGGAGCAGACGGATTTTAATGAGGGGCAGTTACAGAAGTTTTTGGATGCTTATTATAATTTTGATAATAATTATCCGAATGGGCTTCGGATAGCAGACATTGATGGTACATTTTACTGTGCAAAGGCAGCGCAGGGTGTTGTTTTACGGGAACCGGATGAGCAGGGGAATTATATCAATAATGGTGATTTTTCAGATGAAAAGGATTTAGGGGATGATACAGGCTGGCAGTTTTTCACGGCAGACGGCGGGAAGGCTTCCGCGGAAATTAAGGACAATGAGACTTTAATTACCACAGAAAAGGAAGGAAGTGCAGACTACAGTGTACAGTTTGTACAGGCAGACCTTCCGGTAAAAAAAGGCAGTACATACCGTGTCAGTTTTGATGCCAGCGCAGCAGCAGACAGGACAATGAAAGTGGGGATATCAGCGCCGGATCATGATTATAAACGTTATTTGAATGATACGGTTGTGGAACTCACAACGAAAAAGAAGACCTTTACCTATGAATTTACCATGGAGGATGAGGATGACGCCAATGGCCGCATGGAATTTAATCTGGGTGCATGCGGTTCGACAGATGCAGTTACGATTAGCAATGTATCTGTTATTATGACAGATGGGGCTGCGAAGGAAGAAAAGAATCCGTCCGAGGATGTGACACAGACGGAGTGGTTTCAAAGTGGCCTGTCAAGGGTAAATATGGGATTTACAAATGCCTATACAAATGAAAACGGGGAGCAGATAATCAGTGCCTGTGGTATGCTGCGGACGGCTTCGGGAAAGGTTCGTGTGCTTTCGGCAGATATGTCTCTTGATAAGGTCAGCGTTTATGTAAATAGTTTTGTAAAAATGGAGGATGCGGAGGCGTTTTTGGTTAACAGAGAAGATAACACGATTCTTGCCTCCCGTGATACAAGTCTGATTTCCAAGAGCCTGGATGAAACAGGCAATGCTTTTATGAAAGCAGTAGGAGACAGGATTTCCAAGGATGAACTTTCTATCGCTGAAATTGATGGAAATATGACAGGATTTCAAGAGATAGAGGGAACAGACTGGATGCTGGTATCTTACGTTCCGTCGAAGATAGTTTATGAGGATTTGAATCATATCAGGAATATCATGATTCTTTTTGGGGTGGTTTCTATATTAGTTCTAACCGGATTGCTGGAACGGATTATCCATATTGTAATCAGTCCGATTAAGAAACTGACCGATGTAATTAAATCTATGACGGATGGAGATTTCACGGTTCACACCCAGACAAAAAGTAATGATGAGATTGGCGTGATGAGCCGGTGCGTGGAAAAGTTTATTGCCACTATGCGTGACATGATTGCTTCAATCAATAATGTGTCAGGTATTCTGCATAATCAGGCAGACAGCAGCAAGGATGTATCTGTTCAAATGTTTTCTGCTTCTAAAATGCAGAACCAGTCTATGAAAGAGCTGAATCAAACGGTAGAGCAGCTTTCTGTTTCAGTCAATGGGATTGCAGAGAGTGCAACAACATTGGCAACGCTGGTGACAGAGACCCGGGATGACGGGGAAGGTGTAAGCAGCAAAATGAATGAAACAGTTGACATTTCCCGGAAAGGCAAGGCGGCTATGCAGGATGTGAGTGCAGCTATGCAGAATATTAACAATTCCGTAAAAAAGCTGCAGCTTGCAATTGATGAGGTAGAAAAGGCGTCAGAGGAGATTACGAATATTACAGGGGTCATTGGCAGTATTGCAGATGAAACAAGCCTGTTATCGTTAAATGCTTCTATCGAAGCTGCCCGTGCAGGTGAGGCGGGAAAAGGCTTTACTGTAGTGGCGTCTGAAATTGGAAAACTGGCACAGACAAGTATGGAGTCGGTGCAGCATATTGACAATCTTGTTTTAGAAATCAAATCTTCCATTGGGGATGTGATTAACCAGGCAAATGATAGTGTGGTTAATATTAATAACAGTAATGGGCTGATTGAGAAAGCAGCAGAAACCTTTGATGTGATTTTTGAGAATATCGATACAGTTGGAGCATTAGTCCAGCAAATGATTGAGAAGGTGGATCAGGTAGAGGATGAGGCCAGAAATGTTGCTGCGATTTCTGAGGAGCAGGCGGCAAGTGCGGAGGAAATTGCGGCTTCCTCGGATGTTTTGGTGGAGCAGGCAAACAGTCTGATGACAAATAGCGAAACAGTAACGAATGAGTCCAATGAATTGACAAATTCTGCAGAAGAACTTTCAACACAGATAGGAGTTTTTAAAATTGGAAGTTAAGGAACGGGTTCTTTTTGTTGGTGCGCTACAGAAAATATAATTAAATAGGAGGTCAAAATGGACACAATACGTTTTTTGGATGAGGATGGGATGTTTTCAATAGAGCAGCCGGAAAATTACAGTGCTCTTTATTTTCCGATTGCAGGGGAAAAGGGAATCAAAAGTTCCCTGTCCCCTAATTTGGGAGGAGATATTAAATTAAGCCAGAATGCTTTTTTGATGGAGCCGGTAAGTGTGGAAAATCTGCATAATAACCGTTCAGGGAGGAATTTCTGGTGTTATGTTGAAGGTTTCGGGGCGTGGTCTGCTGTGGGGGCGTCTGCCGAGCAGGAAAATGAGAAATTTACAGAATCCCAGGATAAGAGCTTTTTAGAGGCAGGGTTTATGAAGCAGGTTGTAACAAGGCAGTCAAGAAAATATCAGATGACAGCAAAGGTGACATCTTTTGTGCCTCTGGAACACAATGTGGAGATTATGCATGTGACGCTTACAAACACAGGCCGGATAGCACAGCGGATTACACCTGTGGCTGCTATTCCTGTTTTTGGGAGAAGCGCAGATAATATCAGGGATCACAGGCATGTAACTTCGCTGTTACACAGAATAACAACAACAGAATATGGTGTGTGCGTAAAGCCTACCCTGTCCTTTGATGAACGTGGGCATCAGGAAAATGAACTGACATATTTTGTATGTGGGATTACCGGAACCGGGGAAAAACCGGAAAGTTTTTATCCGACAGTGGAAGAATTTATTGGAGAAGGCGGAAGTTATCTGCGGCCGAGAAAGGTAGTGGGAAACGAAGAAGGATTACCTGCTGGTAAATATCTGGAAGGAAAAGAGGCGTTAGGAGGGATTCGCTTTTCTGAAACTCTTTTATCGCCGGAGGAAAGCGTGTCTTATACTATAGTAATGGGGATTGCAGAACAGGTGGATGCGTTAGATGATATTGTTCTGGCATATGGAAGCACAGAGAAGGTTATGGAAGCATTAAAGCGGATGGAGGAGTACTGGCAGGAAAAGGTAAATGTCCGTTATTATACTGGCGATATGCAGTTTGACAATTTTATGCGCTGGGTTAGCTTTCAGCCAATATTGAGACGGATTTACGGCTGCTCCTTCCTGCCTCACCACGATTATGGAAGGGGCGGAAGGGGATGGCGCGATTTATGGCAGGACTGCCTTTCTCTTCTGATTATGGATCCGGATGGAGTGCGCCAGATGATACTGGATAATTATGGCGGTGTTCGGATTGATGGTACGAATGCTACGATTATAGGGGAAAAACAGGGAGAATTTATTGCGGATAGGAATGGGATAGCGCGTGTCTGGATGGATCATGGAGTGTGGCCGTTTATGACGACAAAGCTTTATATTGACCAGACAGGCGATATCGAAATATTAAAAGAAAAGGCTGCCTATTTTAAAGATGACCAGATGGGGCGGGGATGTAGCTTGGATGACCAATGGGATATTCCATATGGAACGCAGCAAAAATGTGAGGACGGCAGTATATATGAAGGAAGTATATTAGAACACCTGCTTTTGCAGCATCTTTGTGCATTTTATGAGGTTGGGGAGCACAATCATATCCGGCTCCGGGGTGCGGACTGGAACGATGCACTGGATATGGCAGCAGAGCGTGGCGAGAGCGTAGCGTTTACCTGTGCTTATGCAGGAAATCTTACCCGGTTGTCAGAACTTTTAACCGTTCTGGAGAAAAAGTTTGGCTGGGAGCAGATAGAGCTTTTGGAGGAAATTCAGATCCTTTTAAAAGATGACAGTCAGATTTATGAAGATATTTCGGCAAAGAAGGAGCTTTTACAGGCATATTTAAAGCTTTGCGGCCATAATGTCAGTGGAAAAAGAATACAGGTTCCAATACATGAACTGGCAGATAACCTTATACATAAAGCAGAATGGCTGAAAAACCATATCCGTCAGACAGAGTGGATTGGAAAAGATGACAAAGAGGGGTGGTTTAACAGTTATTATGACAATGATGGGCAAAAAGTAGAAGGATATTTTGAGCAGGGAGTCCGGATGATGCTTACCGGACAGGTATTTGCTATTATGAGCGGGACGGCAGAGCATGGACAGGTCGAAAGGATTTGCAAGAGTGCAGACTGCTATTTGTATGAAAAAGAGGTTGGCGGGTATCGCCTGAATACAAATTTCCATGAGGAGAAATTTAATCTGGGAAGGATGTTTGGCTTTGCCTATGGGGAAAAAGAAAATGGAGCTGTTTTTTCGCATATGACGGTTATGTATGCAAATGCACTATACCAGAGAGGGTTTGTAAAGGAAGGATATAAAGCTTTACAGACACTTGCAGATACTGCGGTGAATTTTGAAGTAAGTAAAATCTATCCGGGGATTCCAGAGTATTTCAGAGGGGATGGAAGAGGAATGTACCATTACCTGACAGGGGCCGCAAGCTGGTATATGCTTACCGTGATTACCGAGGTTTTTGGTATACATGGAGAAATTGGCGATATGGTTATTAGCCCGAAGCTGTTAAAAGAGCAGTTTGATTCGGAAGGGAATGCAGGGCTTTGGCTTCAATTTGCAGGGAAGAGGTTCCATATCGTATTTAAGAACCCGAGTAGGTTAACATATGGGGAGTATCAGATAAAGAGTGCTGTCTGTGATGGGCAGTTAGAATTTGGCCGCTGTGGAGCACAGGTATGTCTGGACAGGAAAACGATTGATTCCCTGCCGGATGTGTTGCACGAGATTGAAGTGGAATTAAAATGACAATTTTTAGCCGGCTGACTCAATAAGATGTTTAGGAACTGTAAATAGTAACCAGTCCTTTCTTAAAAATAGGTGCATTTTCAAATTGTGGTTGAAAAATCCGCACACATGGCATATAATATACTTAACAGGACAGCCGGAAGATAGATTGTGCCTATCCGTCCCGGTGAATTATAACGCTAAGTAAGCCGCCTATTCTTTACCAGAGAGCAGGGCGGCTTACTTATTTTTCAGATTCAGAATTGCAACGATCAATCCAGCAATAGCTATGATAACCATGAACTCTTCATATGTACTCATAAGCATCATCCTCCTCTCAAGACTTAGGCGGATGATATGCACGCCCTCCCGGCTGCCCAGGTAAGTATATTATATTGTCAAAGATCACGGTATTGAACTTTATTCATCGTCGAAATCTTCGGAAATAAATGTATTGGTATAGTTTTCAGTAGTTGACTGAGATTGCCGGAATTCTTCTGCCAGCATAGTTTTATTGAATTCTGCCGTGGGTTCAATTTCAGTTACAAGGGATTCCAGTTCGTCGATTGAGGTATAAAAGAATTCTTTTCTCATGTTTACTTTATTAACACGCTGCTCGTTCAATAGATTATGTAACTTACTCTCAAGCCCTACTGCATCATCTGAGAATATGAAACTGTGAACGTCGAATTTAAATGGAACTGAAGCGTCACCAAGTTCATTTACTCGATCCTGCGGATTAAGTCTTCTGGTCATACCAATCTTAAATACGTTTTCACCAAATGATCCAAGGTTGCTTATGATATATACATTTCCAGCTTTACCATTAGCAAGCTTGGATATTTCCTCTTTTTTGATGACAACATCCGCTAACTGGGACTGCAATTCTAATATGCGGAAATTCAGCCTTCCCAGCTCTTCGCTCTGAGCGGATGCCATCTGTTCTTTTAATTTATCAATTTCAGCATGGAATTTAGTTTCTTCCTGCTCTACTTTTTTACGTTCTGCTTCAAGGGCTTTCCGTTCTTCTGCTTCTTGGCGCATCTGCTCTTTGATAGCAAGCTGTTCCTGTTTTGCCTGTTCCTTTTTAACATAATAGTTATATTCTATTTTTACTGCATTAATAAAAAGATATTCAATTTCACCGATGAATTTTGTCAAAGTTCCGGCGATACTCTGATTTCCTTCAGCAGCAATTTTGAGATATTTTGCAGTAACGTCCTTTACATGAGACACGGCATCGTCGAGCTTTTCGTATTTCAAATTGTATAGGATATTTTGAAGTTCTGCACGCAAAGCGATTACCATCAAATTATAAATGGATTTGTTTGCTTTTGTTGTATATCTGGCAGAATATTGATTCAAAAGAGTGTTAATCTGTTTTTCGTTCTCACGGTATGCTTTCCGTAAGTCTTTAATATCCATAGCATGGAGTTTGAGAATTACAGAAGGCGATATTAATTCCAGATCATCTAAATCTTTTTGAGAAAGCTTGCAGTCAAAGTACTGGACATCGGAAATAAAAAAGTTTTTGAGGGCATGTTCGATACTTTTGTACAATTCCTTCGAACGGGCTAGCTTGCGGGATTGGGTTGCAACCTGCTTGTCAAGCTTTGCATTTTGTTCTGCGAGTTCAGTTATTTCGTGTCTTTGTTTAGTGAGTATGGCATTCTTTTCTGATATTTCCTTTTCTGCTTGCTGAGACCGCGCTTGGATTTCATTATTGATTGAACAAAGTTTGTGCTGTACATCGGATTCCAAAGCCTCTAATTTTTCCTTCGTCTGATAATATTCATCAACGCCAAGTTCTGATACTTTTGTCTCCAGTTCATTTAAGCTGGCTACTAACTGCTGACAACGATTTTCTGATTCAGTCAACTTGGAGTTTAAAAGTTTTTCCTGTTCTGCCATGTCTTGAAGCTTTAATTTTAATTCTTCGTTTTCGCGCTTAAATTCAGAAGCGTGAAAGATGTCCATGAATCCCATAACATTTCCCTCTTTTCACTTTGTAGTATTTTATCTCCTAAGATGATTTACTCTTGAAACTTTTTTAAAACTGCAAGATGTGGAATGAAGAAAACAATGTAGTTGTCTAATTCCTTGCAGATACCGTATTTACTGCGGTATGCTGAAAGCGCCTCTTGCAGGAATTCCTCAGTTACCTCCAGATATTCTGCTGTCTCGTAGAGATTACGGCAGCCATGTTTAAAAGCATTGACAATTCCGACCAGCCCCACCATATTGTTATATGCCCACAGTCTGGCGCGAAGCTCCTGCTTTCGGTTCTCTGTTTTTGACTGATCAAGGATATCCCCGGAAGTGGTGTAGTAATGTCCTAACTCTTCCGCCAAGACGCAGGATTTTTCTGCAATTGTTGGAATGCTTTTTCTGATTGCGATCCTATTTCCCTTGATTCTGCCGTCATTGTTGAACAAAGGCTTTTCTTTAACAATGAGATATTCGCTATCTGCCTGGATCAGTAATTGTTCATATGTCATTTACATCCTCCCATTCACTATCATCATCCATGATCGCTTCATCATGTGCCTGGCCTTCGGGAGTGGGTGTTATGTCAGTACGGGTATGTGCGGCGTTTAAAAAACGCTTTTGTGATAAAACATTTTTAAATGCAATTATGTCGGAACTGTTATCGCTTTCGCTATTCAGCAATTCTTTTTGCAATTCTCCCAGCAGATAGTCAAGGCCTTCTGGTGATAGATTTTTCATTAGTTTTAAAATTCGATTTAGTAATTCATTTCCAGAATATATTTTGTCAATCAGAGTATCTGCCTCAGAGTTATCTAAATTACCCATTAATGTTCCAGTTAAATAGCCAATAATGTAACTAGGTTGTTCCATTACTACACTTAGTATTTTTGCAATGTTATCAGCGCCGATATTTTCTTGATGTAATTCAAAAGCAAGATATTTCTCTAAAGATACACCGGCTTCTTCAGTAACAGATTTCTCAGTTCTGTCGTTTGCAATTCTTTTGTTTCGGCAGAATTGTGATAGATAATATAGTGTTTGCTCAGGAAAGTCGTCAAGCAATAATTGAAGATTCTTAATGTTTATCTGATAAGTTTTTTTGTTTTCTATTAAGTCCGTTTCTGATGGGGATTGTACTCGCTCCATTGGCACATCTAAGCCCATCAGCCAAGACTCACTCACCTCAAGTGCCTGAGCTATTTTATATAAATTTTTTTGCTTAGGCTCATATTCTCCAGAGATATAGGTGCTGATAGATGATTTCCCAATTCCCGTTTTTTCAACCAAATCAGCTTGCTTCATATTTCTGAGATTCAAAGCTTCTTTAATTCTTTGAGCAATAGTAGCCATCTGATCACCTCCAATATAAATTTATCACATGCGTTCAGAAAATGCAACAAAAAAGTTCGGAAAAAAGGATTGACAAATTCAGAAACACGAACTATAATCTGGTTCAGAAACACGAACAGGAGGTGAAAAGATGATTTTTGATTATTCCGAACTCATAAGATTAATCAAGTTTAAGTACGGAACGCAAGATATGTTCGCGAAGGCTCTTGGTATTGGAAGGGTATCATTGAGTCAAAGATTGAATAATAGGCTTGAGTTTACTCAAGAAGAAATTTTAAAATCTGCGAAATT
>DNJW01000357.1:10040-13278 GCA_003488965.1 Lachnospiraceae bacterium
TAAAATCTGCGAAATTACTTGAGATACCAGAAGATAAAATTCCAGTTTATTTTTTTAAACTAAAAGTTCAGAAACGCGAACTGAAGGAGGATGTATGAATAACTTAACAGTAACAGAATATAAAGATATCCGGGTATTGACTACCCAGCAGATTGCGGAAGCGTACGAAGCGGAACCGCAGATTATTACAAACAATTTTAATCGAAACAAGGACAGGTATAAAGAAGGTAAGCACTACATTTGCTTGACGGGAAATGAATTAAGAGAATTTAGAGCAAAAAATCAAAATGATGTTTTGCCAAATGCTAATAAATTCTATCTCTGGACAGAGAAAGGCGCATTTCTTCATGCCAAATCATTAAACACAGGTGTTGCATGGGAAGTATATGAGAAATTAGTCGATAGCTATTTTGCCGGAGAAGAAAAAGTCAAACCAATGAGCGTGAGTGAGCAGATACATTTGATTGCGCAGGGATATACGGGACTAGAACAAAAAATGGATAACCTAGGGCAAAAAGTTGAAAATCTCGAAAACACCATGAACATCGACTATGCCCAGCAGAAGCAGTTGAAGAATTTTGCTGCAGAAGTCGTGGTTGCTGCTCTTGGCGGGAAGGATTCTCGCGCATACAGATATCGGTATGAAGATGGCAGAAAACTTAGCTCCCAAGCATTCTCAAGGTTCTGGCATGATTTTAATGATTATTTTAACATTAATGCCTATGCAAATTTGCCGAGGGCGAGATTTATAGAAGCTCTGGAGTACATAAACCGCTGGCAGCCTCCGACAAATATGCAGTTAGAGATTGGTCGGATAAATCGGATGCAGGACTGAATATAGCCTGGAAAATGGTTTGATCCATAATTAATTCTGTTCTGAGAGATTTGGGATTTGATGAAAAGCAAATTGAGTATAGGAGGGACCAATGGAAGAAGGATAGAGTGCTCAGCAAGGGTACCCTAAAATTTTCGGGAACGTTAATCGGAGCTGGTACAGGGAAGGATGTATGGTGTATAGACATCAAGAAGCTTCCGCTCGCTTTGGCTAAGCTTGAGATTACGCCAAAGATGGAAAAGGAAATGCCGGAAGGGACAGCACGAAAGCGATTCAATGACAATAAGCAAAGGTTTGTTGAGGGTGAGGATTTCTTTGAAATTAAGGAGCCGTCCGAAATTCGGACGCTTGGTTTAGAAAGACCGCAGGGAGGTATTCCAGAGAAAGTTATTCTCATTACAGAACAAGGATATCTTATGCTCGTCAAGTCCTTCACTGATGATCTTGCATGGAAAGTTCAGAGAGAATTGGTGAATACATACTTTGGCGGAAAGAAAGCATCCGCCGACCGCAGTCAGTTATCTCCGGAACTTCAGTTATTTATGCAGATGGGAGAGGCAATGGCACGACAGGAACTGTAGCAGAAACGCCAGGCTGAGCAGCTGCAGAAGGTAGAGCAGCGCGTGGAGAGTATTCGCGAAGTGGTTGCTATTGATACTACTTCATGGCGGGATGAGACAGGAAAAATACTTCGAAAGATTGGCAATGAATGCGGGGACGGCGCTTCTTACCAGGAGGTGAGAGCAGAATCCTATAGTATGCTGGAAAAACGTATGGGAGTGAGTCTGAAGCAGAGACTTACTAATAAACGCCGCAGGATGGCAGAAGAGGGCGTTTGCAAATCGAAGCGTGATAAGCTGAACTATCTGGATATCATTGCAGAGGATAAAAAGCTGATTGAGGGATATATGGCAATTGTAAAAGAGATGGCGATTAAATATGGAGTCGCATAGAAGAAAGAAAAGAAGTTCCGGCAATGAAAGATTCATTTAAGGACCTGCGGGAGCAGATTTATGAAATTATGGGGGTGTGAAGAAATGACAGGTACTGTTGAAAGCACAGAGGTGCTTCATAATGCGCAGCAGATAGCAGAGCATGTAGTTAGGATATTGACTAACCAGTCGCAGACTGTACCGCAGTTTGCTGAAGGCGATGTTCCGGTGGATGTAGCAGCAAGAGTATATGGCAAAACCAAAGAATGGGTGCGTGCTGGTATTGTGTCCGGTTGGCTGCCGATCGGACGGGCTGTACGCAAAGGACAGCTGGTAACCAGAATTAGTGAAATGGATTCCAGATACGGGAGAATTGATTACCAGATTTCCCCGAAAAAGCTATGGGAGGACACCGGATATGTGTGGAAAGGGGAAAAATAATGAGGAGCCGGCAGTCATACAGTAATCATAACAGACGCAGTTTTGGCTGGCAACGCAAGTCGTGGGAAAAGATACCGTTATTAAAATGAATTTGTTGCAGTTGCTGGTTTGACGGAGCAACTGAGGAAGGAGATAGTTTATTTATGTATGCAGATTTGAAAAAGACGTTGTTGTTTCATTTGAAATATCGAACCTACATTTCAGAACCTCAATATTATGTTTCAAAGATTTTGGAAACATATGGTGCAGGACAGTGGACAAGGGCATGTCTGGACAGGCTGGCGAGAGAACTGAGGATAGACGGCAAGCATGTACAAATTGATTTCTTTAGCGGCGATATACTGATGGATCTTTATGGGGTTGAGAGTTGTGAAGATATACTGACGGCTTATATCGGGGATAACTATGATGATGTTTGGGATATTGTGCGCAATAACCGCCGATTCGTGCAGGAAAAAAATATTTTTCTTGCATCATGTCGCAGAACGTCAAAACATGAACTTTCAGATGTTATCGCCAGCTCACTTGGGGAGACCGAGCCAAAAGAATTGCTGGAATTTGTAAAGACAGAGCTGCTTTCGAGAAAGTGGTATTGGAAGGCGTACCTTAAAATAAAAGATCATCTGGATACATATATTTTCCGGCTGAAGTATATTGGAACGATACGCTTTGTCCGGACTACTCTTAAGGAGTGCGCAGAATCTATAGTGGAAGAAGATTTGCGGGATTCGCCTAAGAGGACCAGAGATGACATCATGGAAGGGGCTTATTATCGATTCATAAGAAAGCATATAAAAATTGATAAATTGTCCGGAGACGATTTAAAAAAATATGTATTTCTCGGTGTGAATCACTTTAAGAAACGCAGATGGGGAGGGTATCATCATCCGATATCGGGGGAGCAGGCCCGCCAGAGATTTGAAGAGATTCTTCCGCTTATGAAAGCTGTGGGGAGATTAACGCCTTTGGAATTGATGCAGATATTCCGTAAGCGCTTAATTTCCGACGAGGGCGTAAAAAATCTTGTGTC
>DNJW01000319.1 GCA_003488965.1 Lachnospiraceae bacterium
AAGAGCTTTTCTTTCAACCTTTGCAGTCCGTCCCTTTGTCAAATACTGTCGAATATGGTTTCTTTTACTATACTAAAAAAACAGCCAAAAAAAGGAAAATGACCTTCATTTCCCTCTTTTTGACCTCAATTTTTTCGTGAATTTTCTTATTTTATGCTATAATTTTAGAAAAGGGGTTTTCGGCGATGTTTCATGAATCCATTAAAAAGATTACGAACTGCATGAGAGACAGACATGTGATAGAAGACGGGATGTACGAGGTCTATCAGTATGGCCTGGAATTACTGGTGTCCGGCCTTATTACCTTCACATCCATTATGGTTATCGCGTGTCTGGCAGATTCTTTTCTAATCGGAATATTATACTTTATTGTTTCCGACCCTTTAAAAGTAACGGCGGGCGGATACCATGCCTCTACTTATCTGAAATGTTTTATTGTAAGCAACTTAGAATACCTTATTTTATCCGCTGCTGCCAAAGCACTTTCTGCACTTTTTATGCCTGCTTTTGTCTGGATTGCCCTGCTGCTGGCCAGTTCCTCCTATATTCTGGCAAACTGCCCTGTTAGGAATCCCCATCATCCTGTTTCGGAAGACGTCATCAGGAAAAACCGGCGCCTTGCCTTCCTTCTTCTTGGCATAGACTGTGCGGTTATTATTGTCTCATACCTTTTATTGCAGCAGTCCTATCTCTTGAATTTTATGGTACTGTCCATTACGTCTGTTGCAGTATTTATCCTGCCAGTAAAATTGAAGAGGAAAGAAAGGGGGGAGAGTCTATGAATTTGCAGCCTATTCTGCGTGCAGCAGCCAAGATTTCGCTCTGCTTCGCTAAACTAGGGGCGGGAACAGCGTCTTCATTTAACCGCTATCAGCCCGAACTGCCTGCTTTTTTTAGGAATAAGAAATAGCGGCGGACACTAAATACCGGATTTTAGTGCAACGGTTTATAAGTAATCGTTGCACTATTCATAAGTAACCCACTTGCCGCTTCTGCTAAACCCTACAAACTCAGCAATATGCTTTTCACTCATAACCGCCAGTTCTTTCTTCAGCGCATACATGGAAATACCCAAAACTTCTGACATTTTCCTTTTTGATATGGAAGGATTTTTCTTTATTAAGACCAAAATCTGTTCCCTCAATTCCAAACCTTGTAAATCATCTGGCAATACAGTGGATGGAGTTGAATTTGGGGTTGATGGGGTTGAATTTGGGGTTGATGGGGTTGAATTTAAGTCAGTTTCACTGTTAGCTCTCTTATTTTCATTTAAAAATTTCTCATGTATAAAAAATCTTGAAATAAAATAGCTATGGGCTTCGTCCGTCTCAAATTCCGGATTGGGCGACCCATTTGCTTCTAATGCATTAAGAATTTTTTTTAATCCAGTATTTCTTCCCTCCGTTAAATGCAATTCTTTCAGGAAATCACCAATCCGGCGGTTTCTATATCTTCTGTTCGATACCCGGTAATTTTTTAATCCTTCTATTGTAACAGAACGGTCAGGTCCTGGAAAACTGACAATCTCAATTCTATCATTTTCTACCCGTACTTCGATTGGTTCCCTTACATCATATGCTCGATGGTAAACTGCATTGGACAAAGCTTCTTCAATTGCTGCAAATGGATAATTAAAGAAACGGTCCGCCTCCGCACGGTCTGAATATTTTACAATCTTTTCTGTAAGAATCATGTTCCTAATATATTGCAACGCATCTCTTAATTGCTGTTGGATTGGCCCTTTAAATGTCTGCTCAATAATATCATTGCCACCTAAACCGTCCGGAAATTGAACAACATCTATTTGAGTATAGGGAAAAAACTTATCTGGCTCCATACTAAAAAACATAAGTCCTACATTTTTAGGTTTCACATACTCTGGCAAATTGCTAATGATATTCATGTCACTGCATACCTCTACAAAATTCCCTGTTTTTGCTTTCTCATACAGTGAACTCTTTACTTCTTTCAAATAATTTTGAATAAGGGTAACATTTAAATCTGATATTTCTGCCTGATGATTGACACGGTCGTCAAAAGGAACCCTATTTGCCAAATTAAACAAATCCTTTTCTTCATCATCAGAAATTTCTACTGTGCTGGACATCTTCCTAATATAATGAATGCGGACTTTATTATCCTTTCCCATTGTTTTCGGCGAGGAATATGGTCTGTTATCCCCGCCTGGACACCAAAGAATAATGAATTTCTTATTTTCATAATCTGTCACTTCCACTATTGGCATATATGCCGGCCTAATCAGCTTACACTTTGACAAAATACTTTTCTGATAAGCATCAATTTTATCCGCTTCTATCCCTTTCAGAGGATAAATTGGCTGTCCGTTCTTTTCTTCTACACCAATAACAATATAACCGCCGCCCCAATTATCAAGGTCATTGGCAAAAGCGCACACTGTTTTCAAGGAAGCCTCTGCATCCCATGTTTCCTTAAATTCTATTCTAGCCCATTCCACAGCTTCACCTGACAACAATGTTCTAATATTTGTCGGTATCCCCATTTCTTTCCCCTCCCTTTCTTCAGACCACAGCATCCGGATTCTCCAAAATTCTTATCTCATCCAATATCATTCACCATAATCTCCACGCAAAAATACCCGTCCTCCATCTTATATTCCATACTTCCATGATATTTATGCACCACTTGTTCTATATTCTGCATTCCCAGCCCATGATTTCCTTTTTCCTTTTTCGTTGACAGCAGCCGCCCGTTCCTGATTACCGGCTCTCTCCGGCAGTCATTCCGCACCCGGACTAAGAGCATCCTATGTACATGCTTAATGGTCAGCTCAATTTTCTCCGAAGCCGCCTCCGCCGCATTGTCCAAAAGATTGGCAAACAAGCTGCATAAGTCCTTCTTTTCCATAGCCATATCCGAAGGCAAAATCACAGACTCTATCCTCAGGCTGATTCCCTTTACCTCTGCTTCTCTTGCCGTTTCCGCCAAAACCACATCCACCATATCGATACCCGTCCATCTCTTGACCGTTATGGAAGAGGGAACTTCCTGCAGGCTCCCGATATATTTTAAAGCCTCCTCCCCCTGCCCTTCCGCCAGCATATGAGCCAAGGCGCTCAAATGGTGGTTCATGTCATGATACAGCCTGGCATTCATCAAATAGGACTCATTCACCTGCTGGTATTTTCTTTCCAGCATCCCGTTCTGCTCATCCAAAAGACGCATTCGAATCTGCAGGCTTTTTATTTTTAAAATATAATATACCGTAAAGATACCCATAGACAGCAAAAACAAGAATACAAACAGCTGCACTGTAAGACGGATATTAAAGCCGGACAGCATCTGCACCATAATAAACGTCAGTCCAAGCAGTCCTGTCACAGAAAGGCAGGCAATATATTTCATGCCTGCTGTATTTACTTTTCTTCCCTTCAGCCAGGATGCAAATAAAGTATTCATCACATACCAGTTGGTTCCAAACAAGAGCATATATATAATCCGCGCCAGTCCTTGCTCGTCCGTTGTCTTCCGAATCAGTTCTTCTCCCCCTATGAATCCTGTCAGTGTTATCTCCATACTGCCGCAGACACTCAGCGCAAGGAAATATCCGCCTATGATTGCCGTACCCTCCAGAATACTGCAACGCCAGAACAAGCAGACAAATGCTGTGCTTTGCACCACCAGCACTATCACGGTATAAGGGGATGTCAGTACGATACTGTTCAGAAAAAGAATCATCGCCACTGTACTTAAAATCAATGTTCCCGGCAATACACGGCTATGGTCTTTTAAGAAAGGGCACCAATTTTTTCTTTCATAAAGAATATCCACATACCGGTACAAACAGTAAATCTCCAAAAAGGTATAGACGGCATCCAGCCCTTTTGACACAAATCCAGCCATCCGCCTTAACCCCTTTCCATCCAGTAAGCCCTGACCTGCCCCTTCAAATCAGCAAGCCTGTCCTGGCTGACCGACAACCTTATACCGTTTGTCAGAATAACCTCGTTTCCGGCAATCCTTTCAATGTGCAGCAGCCCTGCAATATATCCTCTGTCCACCCAGACAAAATCCTCTGCGGGCAGTTCGGCAAAGACTTGTTTTAATGATTTGCGCACTTTTATGCTCCCGCCGTCTGTTTTCTCGATATATGCATACTTTCCCTGATGCCAGATATAGGCAATGCTCTTAACCGGTATTTTTTCCAATATTTTCCGGTTTTCTACAACATAAAATCTTCCCTCCTGCTCCGCCGCCAGCCGCAAGGCACCTTCCAGCGCAGACGGCAGCATACTGTCCATCTGCGTCTTAGGTACAAACCGGTAAGGTCCTACTTTAAAGGATTCGTATACGTATTTCTCATAGGCAGTCACAAAAATGACGATAACATCCGGCAGAAAACTTTTTACTTTCTCCGCCAGCGCCATTCCGTCTGTCCGGGGCAGCTCGATATCAAGTATCAGAATATCGAAGCGTCCGCCCTCTTCCACTTCATAAAGAAGCTGGCTGCTTTTTTCAAACACTTTCAGCCCATATAGCCCTTTTACTTTCCTGCAGCATATTTCTGTCACACTTTTTATAGCCTGTCCTGCTTTCCGGTCGTCATCACAAATTGCAATATTAACCATCGGCTTTCTTCCTTCCCCTTTTGTATTTCACCGTTAACAGTCCTCATTTGTACAAAATATTTTCCTCCATTTACATTATGGGGTAAAATTTATGATATTTCAATATAAAAAAGATTCGGAATAAGATAGAAACCAAAAGCCAATACCCGGAAGAATTGCGATTCTTCCACAAGTATTGGCTTTATTTTCTGCTTTTGCCGTTTTGTTCCTGCCCTATTTGCAGATTATCCGTTTACTCCTCCGCCGCTTTTCCCCCCACGCTTATCCATTTCAGATAAGCGTTGATAAAGGAATCCAGCCCTCCGTCCAGCACGGCATCCGCATTGCCGGATTCTTCGCCGGTCCTATGGTCCTTTACCATGGTGTAGGGCTGCAATACATAGGAGCGTATCTGGTTTCCCCATCCGATTTCCTTCACTTCCCCCCGGATACCGGAAAGCTTTTCCGCATTTTCCTCCTGCTTGAGTAAATACAGCTTGGCTTTCAGCATCTGCATCGCTTTGTCTTTATTCTGGAACTGGGAGCGTTCATTCTGGCACTGAACTACGATTCCTGTAGGCAGATGAGTAATTCTTATTGCCGAAGAGGTTTTATTGATATGCTGCCCTCCGGCGCCGCTGCTGCGGTAGGTATCGATACGCAAATCATCATCATTGATATCCACATCCATATCCTCTTCGATATCCGGCATAACATCCAAGGAAACAAAAGAAGTCTGCCGTTTCCCCTGGGCATTAAAGGGAGAAATACGCACCAGACGGTGTACCCCTTTTTCCGATTTCAGATATCCGTAGGCATTTTCCCCGTTGACCTGAAATGTGACCGATTTAATTCCGGCTTCATCGCCGTCCAGATAATCAAGCACTTCAACCGAAAAGCCCTTCCGCTCTGCCCATCTTGTATACATCCGGTAAAGCATGCTGCACCAGTCGCAGCTTTCTGTCCCGCCTGCGCCTGCATTCAGCTTAAGGATAGCATTGTCCTTGTCATATTCCCCTGACAGCAAGGTGCTGATACGGATTGTCTCAAAGCCGGAGATAAAGGAATCCAGTTCCGAACGGATTGCCGCCGCCATTTCCTCATCCTCTTCCTCATAGCTCATCTCTATCAAGTCCTTGATATCCTCATACTGATGCTCCAGTCCCTGCATCATATCCACCGTATCCTTCAGGTTTTTCAATTCCTTCATCTTACGGTTGGATACCTCCGGGTCATCCCAAAAACCAGGGGCTTCCATTTCTCTTTCCAGTTCCTCCACACGTCTTGACTTATTTGCTAAGTCAAAGTGAATCCCTCACTTCCGCAAGCGGACTCTCATAGGTCTGCAATTCTGTTTTCATCTGATCCAATTCTACCACTTAACGTTCACCACACTTTCTTATACTTTTTGTCAATACCATCTTTTGTGCCGCCATGGGAAGAACGCCGCATTTGGGGCGTTCTTCGAAATATTTAGAAACTCTTAGGCTGTGTTCTTTGCAGTCTTAGTGTTTCTTAATGTTTTCCGCAGCACTGCTTATACTTTTTCCCGCTTCCGCAAGGACAAGGGTCGTTCGGATATACTTTTTCTGTTTCCCGTTTTACCGGTCCCTTCTGTACCGAGTCGTCCTTATTGGTACCGGTTACCTTGGCCACCTGTTCTCTTTCCACTTTCTGCTCAATGCGTACGTGGAACAGCAGACGTACTGTTTCTTCCTTGATATTCTGGGTCATCTCGTCGAACATTTCATAGCCGCTCAGCTTATATTCTACCAGCGGGTCTCTCTGTCCGTAAGCCTGCAGCCCCACGCCCTGACGCAGCTGTTCCATATCGTCGATATGGTCCATCCATTTTCTGTCAATCACCTTCAAAAGAATTACTCTCTCGATTTCACGCATTGCTTCCGGGTTGGGGAATTCTGCTTCTTTCGTTTCATACAGCTTCACGGCCTCTTCTTTCAGCTGCTGTTTTAGGCTGTTTTTCTTCGGCTTCAATACCCTTCCTGTATTCACCGGGCGGATTGGTATCGTAGGCAGCAGCAATGCATTCAGCTCTCCGAAATCCCAGTCCTCAATATCCGCTTCATCGCTGATACTGATATCCACTGCATTTTCCGCAATATCCGTAATCATTTTAAAAATGGAATCCCGCATGCTTTCTCCGCTTAAAACCTGCCTGCGTTCTTCATATATAATTTCCCTCTGCTCGTTCATTACCTGGTCGTATTCCAGCAGATTTTTACGGATACCAAAGTTATTATTCTCTATCTTCTTCTGGGCAGACTCAATAGCCTTCGTCAAGGATTTATGCTCAATTTCCTGATTTTCCGGGATTCCCAGCGCATTAAACATGCCGATTAGCCGTTCGGAACCGAACAGCCTCATCAAATCGTCCTGCAGGGAGATGTAGAACTTGGATTCCCCCGGATCCCCCTGACGTCCGCTTCGTCCGCGCAGCTGGTTGTCAATACGTCTTGACTCATGGCGTTCCGTACCGATAATTTTCAGCCCTCCGGCCGCTCTCGCTTCATCGTCCAGCTTAATATCCGTACCGCGCCCTGCCATATTGGTGGCAATGGTAACCGCCCCATGGACACCGGCATCGGCAACAATTTCCGCTTCCAGTTCATGGAACTTGGCATTCAGTACTTTATGGGTAATACCGCTCTTCGTCAGCATCCTGCTGATTTCTTCCGACGCCTCTATGGTAATCGTACCTACCAGCACCGGCTGCCCTTTGGCATGAGCCTCCTTCACCGCCTCCACGATGGCATGCAGCTTTTCCTTTCTTGTCTTATACACTGCATCCTGCAAATCCTTCCTTATCACCGGCATATTGGTAGGAATCTCGATAACATCCATCCCGTAAATATCACGGAATTC
>DNJW01000352.1 GCA_003488965.1 Lachnospiraceae bacterium
GCTGGATACCTATTGGTCAGATCACTGCCGCCACACTACTTTTTCTACGGAACTGAAAGAAGTGGAGTTTGGAGAAGGATATTATAAATCGCCTATAGAAACCACGTACCAGAGTTACCTGGATACCAGAGAAGAATTATTTGGAGGGCGGAAAGATAAATTTGTCTGTCTGATGGACTTGGCATTGATGGCAATGCGGAAGCTGAAAAAAGACGGCAAGCTGGACGACATGGAGGAATCCGATGAAATCAACGCATGTTCCGTGGTGGTGCCGGTGGAGATGGATTATGGGGAAGGGCCGGTGAAAGAGGAATGGCTGGTATTTTTTAAAAATGAAACCCACAATCATCCGACAGAGATAGAGCCTTTCGGCGGTGCGGCAACTTGTCTGGGCGGGGCAATCAGGGATCCTCTTTCCGGGCGGGGCTATGTTTATCAGGCAATGCGCATTACAGGAGCCGCCGACCCTACCGTGCCGGTAAAGGATACCCTGAAAGGCAAGCTTTCCCAGAAAAAACTGGTAAGAGGTGCAGCCGGCGGTTATTCCTCCTATGGGAATCAGATTGGGCTGGCTACAGGATATGTAAAAGAAATCTATCACCCCGATTATGTGGCGAAAAGGATGGAAATCGGGGCAGTTATGGGCGCGGCTCCCAGAAGCAATGTAATCCGGGGAAATTCCGATCCGGGAGATATTATTATACTGTTAGGAGGCAGAACAGGACGGGATGGCTGCGGAGGAGCAACCGGCTCATCAAAGGTCCATACGGAAAGCTCCATTGAAACATGCGGGGCGGAGGTCCAGAAAGGGAATGCTCCTACAGAGCGTAAAATACAGAGGCTTTTCCGAAGGGCAGAGGTCAGCCGCCTGATTAAAAAGTGTAATGATTTCGGTGCCGGCGGCGTATCGGTAGCCATCGGGGAACTGGCGGACGGACTGGTAGTGGATTTGGATAAGGTGCCGAAAAAATATGCGGGACTGGACGGAACGGAACTGGCGATTTCGGAATCCCAGGAAAGAATGGCAGTTGTAGTTTCCCCCGAAAATGTGGAACTGTTTTTAAACTATGCGGCGGAAGAAAATCTGGAAGCGGTATCCGTGGCGGAAGTAGTGCAGGAGCCCAGGCTGGTATTAAAATGGCGGGGAAAGGAAATCGTAAATATTAAAAGAGCTTTCCTGGATACCAACGGTGCCCATCAGGAGACTGATGTAAAGGTGGATATTCCGGAGAAGGAAAAAAATTATCTGAATAAGATCGCGGTTCCCGCAGTGGCCGGGCAGCTGGAAAAAGAAGATGTCAAGGCAGCATGGCTTGCCTTATTGAATGATTTAAATGTATGTTCCCAAAAAGGTCTGGTGGAAATGTTTGATTCTTCTATCGGCGCCGCTTCGGTGCTGATGCCTTACGGCGGAAAGTATCAGCTGACAGAGACGCAGACAATGGTGGCAAAACTGCCTGTGATGAAGGGAAAAACGGATACCGTTACGATGATGGGCTATGGATTTGACCCGTATCTTTCTTCATGGAGCCCTTACCACGGAGCGATTTATGCCGTGACCGAGTCTATGGCAAAAATTGTGGCAAGCGGGGGCGACTGCCGGAAGATACGTTTTACCTTCCAGGAATATTTCAGAAGGATGACTTCCGATCCGGAGCGCTGGAGCCAGCCTTTTGCGGCTCTTCTGGGCGCCTATGATGCGCAGATCGGATATGGTCTTCCTTCGATTGGAGGAAAGGACAGTATGTCCGGTACATTTAATGATATTGATGTGCCGCCTACGCTGGTTTCTTTTGCGGTAGATGTTGCAAAGGAAAAAGATATTATTACTCCGGAACTGAAAAAGGCAGGAAACAAACTCGTTCAGTTCCGGCTGGAAAAGGATGAATATGACGTTCCGGTTTACGAGGAAGTTCTGAAACTGTATCAGCAGATAACGGCGCTGATTGGTTCCGGTGCAATTGTTTCCGCATATGCTGTAGACGCAAAGGGGATTGCGGCGGCATTAAGCAAGATGGCATTCGGCAATAAGATGGGGGTAAAGCTTTTGGAGGAACTGGCAGCCAAAGAACTCTTTGAGAACGGACTGGGAGATATTGTTGCGGAAGTAAAGGCGGATAAATTGGGAGAACTGGAAAATATAGGAAACTGCCGTGTCATCGGAGAAGTGGCCGATGAGCCGGGATTTGTTTATAAGGATGTTTTCATTTCCATGGAAGAGGCGCTGGAGGCGTGGACTTCTAAGCTGGAAAAGGTATTCCCTACGAAAGCATTCAGGGATACCG
This sequence comes from Lachnospiraceae bacterium, assembly GCA_003488965.1. Lineage (GTDB taxonomy): Bacteria > Bacillota > Clostridia > Lachnospirales > Lachnospiraceae > Kineothrix. The sequence goes on from DNJW01000352.1 coordinate 2,286, forward strand.
CACCGGTAGACTCTCCGGTATACCAGACCGATAAAATTTATGTGTGCAAGAAAAAAGTGGCAAAGCCGACCGTATTTATACCTGTATTCCCCGGAACAAACTGTGAATATGACAGTGCAAAGGCATTTGAGGATGCAGGGGCTAAGGTGATAACAACGGTATTTAAGAACCGGACGGCGGAGGATATCAGGGAATCGGTGGAGACTTTTGAAAAAGCGATTAACCAGGCACAGATTATTATGTTCCCCGGAGGCTTTTCCGCCGGTGATGAGCCGGACGGCAGTGCCAAATTTTTTGCTACCGCCTTCCAGAATGCGAAAATGAAAGAGGCAGTGATGCGCCTTCTGTCGGAAAGGGACGGTCTGGCTCTGGGAATCTGCAACGGATTTCAGGCGCTGGTGAAACTGGGATTAGTACCTTTTGGGGATATTGTAGGACAGGATGAAAACTCCCCTACCTTAACCTTTAATACGATTAACCGCCATATATCGAGAATGGTATATACCAAGGTGGTTTCCAATAAGTCGCCCTGGCTGCAGGAGGCAGAACTGGGAAGAACATATGTGGTTCCGGCATCCCATGGAGAAGGGCGTTTTGTTGCACCGAAGGAATGGCTGGAGAAATTGACCGCCAACGGTCAGGTGGCTATCCGGTATGCGGATGCAGAGGGCAA
>DNJW01000288.1 GCA_003488965.1 Lachnospiraceae bacterium
ACAGATGAGGTTCAGGGAAGCGGCATAAAAAAGAGAACGTGCCGCTTTGTTGGGGTAAGGGGAAATATGTGCTTTTTCTGCTTTTTCCCTACCGATTTTAAAAATATCAAAGGGAACTGGAAAAATGGAGTTTGGTCAACTCCATTTTTTCACAGCCCCTTTTGCTACGCTTCAGGAATAATCACCGCCGCTATCAGATAGGCCACCAGCCCGGTTCCCCATCCGGCAATGCTCAGAACAATCCATATAATTCTGACCAGCGTAGGGTCAATGCCTATATAATCCCCGATTCCTCCGCAGACTCCGCAAATCATCCTGCTTTCTCTTGACCTTGTTAATTTCTTATAATTATTGTCCATATTCTTTCTCCTTTCTTTTTTGACATTGTCTATCTTGTAAAAGCAACCTCTATGCTGCCCATTGAGCAGTCCAAAGAACATTCTCCCGAAGCCCTGTTGTTCACTTGCACCTCATTGGACAGAGCACTATAGTTTTTATCCCCTATTGCGATACCTCCGGCGGCACATTCTACCTCATAATTAAAATCGGTCTCCGCATTGTCCAGCTCCATTCCCAGAAAACCCATACCGCATTTTGCATCAATCTCTCTGGTAATCCGTCCCTTCATATAGATGCTTCCCATACCTACCTCTATATCCATTTTGTCCGCTTCTATCCCGTCCAGAACCGCTTCCCCGGCACCTACCTCTACATCCAGTTCCCGGCAGCTGATTCTATCGCAGGAAATCAGTCCTGCCCCGGCAGTCATATCTACTTCCTGTGCATCCAATTCCCCGATACTGATAAGGCCTCCTCCTACATTGATTTCTACTTCATTAAATACTTTCCCCTTTGGAATATAAAGATATACCTTTTCATTATTCTCACCTATGATATGATCTCTTTTCCCTTCCAGATAAAATACGCTCCCGGACTCATAGTACTTGTATTCCCCTTTACCGTCTACTTTTACTCCGAAATTATCGTTTTCCGACTCCATAAAGCAAAGAGAAGCGCCGCCGATATCTATTTTCATATCCGTTATCTGAGATGCCGCTATTCCCGTATCCGTATCCCCTCCGGGCACCGTTTTATGGAATTCTTCCCCTATTATATCATCAATATCATCTTTTATATCGCTCATTTCATCGCTGATTTCTGTCCTGAAATCCTCAATTTCATCCCATGCCTCGCTTTCCGCTTCATCTCTTGCTTCATTTAGGGAATCCCTGACTTCCTCTTTCACTTCTTCTATATCTGCGCGGATATTCTCCGCCTCATCCGATACATGAGCATGACCCATCCGATGCATCACTCTCCAGAAGGAACCGCTGCCATCCATTTCCTTTACCAGCCGCCATCCGCCGCTGACCGCACCAAGCACACAGATAGTACCTCCGATTAAAACCAGCACAGCGGACATAATCAGACATATCTTTGCAAATTTTTTCATGCTCCCTCTCCTCCTTTCTTCCCATGCAGTATCCTGCTGAAGAAATTAACAATTGTCCGTATAAGCCAAGGAAATACGGTTCCCCATAGCAAAACCGTAAGCCAGATAAAAAAGAGTGACAGTCCTGCCAAAAGTATCCCTGCCCCTATTAAGCAGACACCCGCCAAAGGAACGGCAAACATTTCCCCTATCCCAATGCCTGCAACAAACAGAGCGGCTATAAAAAGTGCAAGAGCCACCGCTGCGCTCCCGATAAAAAGTCCCAGAAGACCGCCCAGAATCCCTATTCCTGCACCGAAAATGCCGGACAGCATCGCTCCAAACATAGGCATCGCTAAAATACACAGAATCACAAGCAGCACTATCGTTCCACCTGACAGCCGTTTCTTATTCCAGCCCTTCCCCGTATCTTTCTTTACCACTTCATTTTTCTCTTCTTCATATACTTCGTTATAAAAGCCGTTTTCCGTAAATTCACCCTCCAGTCCATTATCCTTCAGCCCTTCTTTAATTATCTTTGCCAGCTGTTCCGGAGTCCCCATAGATTCCAGCACTTCCTGTTCATTTTCTACACCGGCATCATTTAAATAATCGTTGTAATATTGTAACGCTTCCTCCCTTTCGCTCTGGGAAATATCGGAGAGAAGCGCTTCCAGCCGCCGCATAAATTCCAACCTATTCATATATGATTCCTCCCTCGAACACTCCGCTTATTTTTGCAGAATATTTTTTCCATTCGCTTTTATATAATGCAAGCTGCACTTTTCCTTTTTCCGTCACTTTATAATACCGCCTATTCCTTCCGGCACACTCCACATCATAAGCCTCCAGGCACGCATCCTTCTGCAGTCTGCGTAAAACCGGATACAAAGTGGACTCGGATACTTCAATAACCTGCCTGACTTCCTGCGTTATCTTATATCCGTAAGTTCCTTTCTCGTCCTGGGCAACCACTGACAGAACAATCGCATCCAGCAGCGCTGCCCCCGTATTGAATACCATATGCTTTGCTCCTTTCCCGGTTTCTGTAATTATTGTTCCATTTTTCCGTTTCTACCTACTTTCTTCTAATTTTTATAATATTATATGTCGTATAGTATCTTTTCTTGATTTATACTATACATCATATAATATTATTTTGTCAATAGAGATATGT
>DNJW01000022.1:0-5079 GCA_003488965.1 Lachnospiraceae bacterium
TGCAGAATCACTGAGTTTCGCAATCACCTAAATTCTTGTGAAAATAAGAAAGGAGCATGACAATTTTATGATTTTAACAATAACATTAAATCCGGCGGTGGATAAGACGTATACAACGGGGGCGTTGATGCTGGGACAGGTAAACCGCATGCGTACAGTAAATAACATTGCAGGCGGGAAGGGAATCAACGTGGCGAAGATTCTGCGCCAGTATGGCTATGATGTAATGACCGCAGGATTTCTTGGCGGTTATACAGGGGAGTTTATTGAGGCTTGTATGCGGGAAATCCATGCCCATTGCCGCTTTACCAAGGTTGCGGGAGAGACGAGAAGCAGCATTAACGTGATTGCGGAAGACGGTTATGTAACGGAGATACTGGAGCCGGGGCCATCGGTATCCGCTCAGGAGCTGGAACAGTTTGTGGCGGATTACAAGAATGCGGTGAGCGAATGCGAGCTGGTGGTTATGTCGGGAAGTGTGGCAAAGGGAATACCGGCGGATATTTACGGGCAGCTTGTGGCAATCGGAAAAAAGGCGGGCTTACGCTGCATTCTGGATACTAGCGGCGAAGCGCTTCTTCACGGAATCAAGGAGGCGCCGTTTATGATTAAACCGAATCAGAAAGAACTGGAGTATCTGGTAGGGCATAGGTTAAAGGATATAGGGGAGATTGGAGAAGCGGCAAAAAAACTGCGTAAAACAGGCATTGAGCATGTGCTTGTTTCTTTGGGAAAAAAGGGACTTTTGTCGGTAACGGAAAATGAAATCCTCTGGGCAAAGACACCCTCGGTAAAAACCGTCAACACAGTGGGCTGCGGAGACAGCGTGGTAGCGTCCTATGCCATGTCATTGCTGAAAGGGGAGGATAATTATACGTCGCTAAAAAGGGCGGCGGCGATATCGGCGGCAAATACCGCAACACTGGAAAGCGGGGATATCGCATTGGAGCTGGCGGAAGAACTTCTGGACAAAATACAGATTGAGAAAAGGTAGGAGAATACGCAGAAAAGTCCGGCATAAGCCGGACTTTTCACATTATCTTATGAGGGGGGAGATAGTGAGATTTCTGCAGCCGTTATTGGCTGCTTTCAACTATCTGTCATATACTATAAAGATTAAATGTGTTCAAAATGTGTTTAAATTGTGTAAAAAAAATAAAATTCCTTAAAAAAGTTTTGAAGGAGAACGGAAAATGTGAAAAGTAACATAAGGAATAAGTATATCATAGGATATCAGTTGAAAAAAGTAAATTTACATGGTATCCTTTAATATCAGGATACTTTGTCAGACAGCATCAGCATATCGTAAAGAGAGGGAATATGAAAGAATTAAGTCAATTACTGGAGAAATTAGAATATCAGTGTATTTCCGGTTCCATGAATGTTTCTGTGGAGGCGGTGGTATACGATTCGAGAAAGATAAGTCCGGGCTGTCTTTTTCTCTGCATAGCCGGGGCCAATGCGGATGGGCATGATTTTGCCGCAGAGGCGGTGAAAAAGGGAGCAAAAGTGCTTGTGGTGCAGAAGGAGATTCCGGCGGAGGGAATGGAGGACGTGACGGTCATCCGTGTAAAGGATACCCGTTATGCGATGGCGTTTATTTCGGCTTCATGGTTTGATTATCCGGCAAAGAAGATGAAGATAATCGGTGTCACAGGGACAAAGGGAAAGACCACTACCACCTACCTAGTGAAGTCCATTCTGGAAAATGCGGGCCATAAGGTCGGGCTGATTGGCACGATAGAAGTGATTATCGGAGAAAAGAGAATCCATGCAATTAATACTACACCGGAATCCTATCTGCTGCAGGAATATTTAAATCAGATGGCACAGGAGGGCTGCGATGCGGTTGTGATGGAGGTTTCCTCCCAAGGACTGAAGCTTCACAGAACCCAGGGATTTTTGTTTGATATCGGTATTTTTACCAATATTGAGCCGGACCATATCGGTCCTAACGAGCATGCGGATTTTGAGGAATACCTTATGTGCAAAGGGCTGCTGTTTAGGCAGTGCAGGATAGGAATTGTCAATAGGGATGATGTACATTTTGAAAAGGTGATAGCAGGGCATACCTGTGAGATAGAAACTTATGGATTTGATGCAAAAGCCGATTTGCGGGCGGAAAATCTGCATCTGGTGAAAAAGCCCGGAGAGCTGGGTGTGCTTTTTGACGTAAAAGGACTGATGGATTTTACGGTAGAGGTAGCAACTCCCGGAAGATTCAGCGTGTATAATGCGCTGACCGCCATTGCTATATGCAGACATTTTGCGGTAGGGGAGGATAAGATTAAGAAAGCCTGCCTAGAAGCGAAAGTGAAGGGGCGGATTGAGATGGTCCGGGTATCCGATGATTATACTTTAATGATAGATTATGCCCATAATGCCATGAGTTTGGAAAGCCTGCTGGGCACTTTGAAAGAATATGAGCCCCACAGACTGGTCTGTCTGTTTGGATGCGGGGGCAACCGTTCTAAAATGCGCCGGTATGAGATGGGTGAGGTCAGCGGGAAAATGGCGGATTTGACAGTGATTACTTCCGATAATCCCCGGTTTGAAGAGCCGCAGGATATTATTGAGGATATTAAAACAGGTATCAGGAAAACGGAAGGGAAATATGTGGAAATCTGTGACCGCAAGGAGGCTATTGCTTATGTGATAGACCATGGCGAGCCGGGGGATATTATTGTACTTGCCGGAAAGGGGCATGAGGATTATCAGGAAATTAAGGGAGTCAAGTATCCGATGGATGAAAGAGACCTGATCCGGGATATCTTAAAGGAGCGGGGATGGAAGAAAGATTTGCAGACATTATCATAGATATATCCCATGAAAAACTGGATAGAACATTTCAGTATATTATTCCGGAAGCGCTGCGGGAGCAGATACAAATCGGAGCCTGCGTTTCCGTGCCTTTCGGAAAAGGAAACCGCCTCCGGAAGGGATATGTGGTAAAAATCAGCGGGCAGGCGGAATATGCGCCGGAAAAACTGAAAACAATTGAGGGCATGGAAGAAAAAAACGTGAAGGCCGAGGAAAGGTACATTGCCCTTGCCGCATGGATGAAGGAGCAGTACGGCTCTACCATGATAGCGGCTTTGAAAACGGTTCTTCCCGTCAAGCAGAAAATAAAAAGTCTGGAAAAGAAAAGCTGCCGGCTGCTGCTTCCGGCAGAGGAGGCAGAAAAGCTGCTGCAGGACTGTAGGGGCAAGCATCAGACAGCGAAAGCAAGGCTTTTGCAGGAACTGATACAGTTAGAGGAACTTCCTATGCCTTTGGTGACAGGAAAGCTTCATATATCGCCGCAGACAATAAAGAGCTTGGAGAAGCAGGGGGCGCTTTGTATTGTTTCCGAAAGCGCTTACCGTAATCCGGTGAAAATTTCCGGTCAAACTGCGGATGCCAGGATGGAAGCATATGGGAGAAGAAAACAGCTGAGCGACGAACAGAGGGAGGCGGCATCCGGCATTTTAGAAGATTTCGATGCCGGGAAAAGGGATACCTGTTTAATCCATGGGATTACAGGAAGCGGAAAAACCGAAGTATATCTGGAAATTATTGAGGGGATGATAAAAAGGGGAAGGCAGGCGATTGTGCTGATTCCTGAGATTGCCCTGACCTATCAGACGCTGCTGCGTTTTTACGTACGTTTTAAAGACAGGGTATCGGTAATAAACTCCACCCTTTCCCAAGGAGAGAAATACGACCAGTGGGAGAGGGCAAAAAGGGGTGAAATTGATGTGATGATAGGGCCCAGGTCCGCTTTGTTTACCCCGTTTCCCGATTTAGGGATAATTATTATTGACGAAGAGCATGAAAATACATATAAAAGCGAGTCCATGCCAAAATATCATGCCAGGGAAACGGCGGAAAAAATTGCATCCATGCAGGATGCGGCAGTGGTACTAGGCTCGGCAACTCCTTCCCTGGAAGCATATTACAGAGCAAAAACCGGGAAGTACCGCTTATACGAATTGACCAAGAGACAGTCGGAAGGCGGACTGCCGCGGGTATATACGGTGGATTTGCGGGAAGAATTAAAACAAGGAAACCGTTCTATTTTTAGCAGAAAGCTGAGGGAACTTATAGAGGAGAGGCTGAAAAAAAAGGAGCAGAGCATTCTTTTTTTAAACAGGCGTGGTTATGCGGGGTTTGTTTCCTGCCGTGCCTGCGGTTATGTGATGAAATGCCCCCACTGCGATGTCTCGCTTTCGGAGCATATGGGAGGAAAGCTGGTCTGCCATTACTGCGGCTACGAGCAGCCGGGGGTAAAGAAATGCCCGGAGTGCGGTTCCAAGTATATTCTTGGTTTCAGGGCAGGGACGCAGCAGATAGAGGAGGCGGTGCATAAGGAATTTCCGCAGGCTAGAGTTCTTAGAATGGATGCGGACAGCACCCGTACAAAGGACAGCTACGAGGAGATTTTAAACGCGTTTGCCAATGGAGAAGCGGATATTCTTCTGGGAACCCAGATGATAGTAAAGGGACATGATTTTCCCTGTGTCACTCTGGTAGGAATATTGGCGGCGGATTTGTCGCTGCATATGAATGATTACCGGGCGGGGGAGCGGACATTCCAGCTTCTGACCCAGGCGGCAGGAAGAGCTGGCAGAGGAAAGCGGACAGGGGAAGTGGTGATACAGACCTATGACCCGGAACACTACAGCATTATTCATGCGGCGAATCAGGATTATAAGAAATTTTATGAAGAAGAAATGATGTACAGGGAGATGCTTCTGTATCCCCCGGCAGCCCATTTGCTGGCGGTTCTGGTGTCTTCTGTGAAAGAAGAGGAGGGCATGAGGCTGGCAGAGAAAATCGGCGGCCTGCTGAAAGAGCATAGGGGGCTGTGCGTGATAGGGCCTGCGGCGGCTTCGATAGGAAAAATCCAAGACGTTTACCGTTTTATGGTTTATGTGAAGCATAAGGATTATGGGAAGCTGATAGAAGCAAAAAATAGGATAGAGGCATTTATGGAAAAAAGGGAAATGGAAGGAAGGGCAGGAAAGGAAACGGTGCAGTTTGATTTTGACCCCATCAGTGCGTATTAGTGTGATAAAAACATTAAGAAACGCTAAGGCT
>DNJW01000022.1:5378-10033 GCA_003488965.1 Lachnospiraceae bacterium
AGCGGAATCATGGGGGTTAGGGTGAAAAGAAGTTAGGCGGAAAATATAGGAAAGGAAAGAAAAGTGGTATGGCGATTAGGAACATAAGAGAAATTGGAGATGCGGTATTAAATAAGAAATGTAAGGAAGTAAAGGAAATGACGCCCCGCATCAAGGCCTTGATTGACGATATGCTGGAAACGATGTATGATGCATGCGGAGTGGGACTGGCAGCGCCGCAGGTGGGAATCCTGAAAAGGATTGTGGTTATTGATGTGACCGGGGAGAATCCGTATGTGATGATTAATCCGAGGATTCTGGAAACCGCCGGAGAACAGACGGGGCATGAAGGATGCTTAAGTGTGCCGGGAAAATCGGGGATTGTTACCAGACCCAATTATGTGAAGGCAGTAGCCTATAACGAGAATATGGAGCTGTATGAGATAGAGGGTACGGAGCTGCTGGCAAGGGCAATCTGCCACGAACTGGACCATTTAGAAGGCAATTTGTATGTGGATAAGGTAGAAGGCCGCCTGATGGATGTGTCGGATATTGAAGAGGACGAATAGAGCGCTGTAAAGCAGTATGGAAACGGGGTAGTTTATGAAGATAGTATTTATGGGAACGCCGGATTTTGCGGTAGGGGCTTTGGAGGCAATCGTGAAAGCAGGGCATGAAGTGGCGGCGGTGGTGACGCAGCCGGATAAACCGAAGGGCAGAGGAAAGGAAGTGCAGATGACGCCGGTGAAGCTGTGCGCTTTAAAGTATGGGATTGAGGTGCTTCAGCCGGTAAAGGTCAGGGAGCCGGAGCAGGTGGAGAAGCTGGCCAAGTTTCAGGCGGACATTTTTGTCGTGGCGGCCTTCGGGCAGCTGCTGCCGGAAGAAATTTTGCGGCTGCCAAAGTACGGATGTGTGAATATCCATGCATCCCTGCTTCCTAAGTACAGAGGAGCAGCGCCGATTCAATGGGCGATTCTGAACGGGGAAAAGGAAACGGGAATTACAATTATGCAGATGGATAAGGGACTGGATACGGGAGACATGCTGATGAAATGCGTGGTTCCGGTGGAGGCGGAAGAAACGGGAGAGACTTTGCACGATAAGCTCTGTGAAGCCGGTGCAAGGCTGATTGTGGAGGCTCTGCCCAAAATTGAGAGGGGAGAACTGGTGCCGGAGAAGCAGAAGGAAGAAGAGGCAAGCTATGTAGGAATGCTGAAAAAGTCTTTGGGACTGATTGACTGGACAAGGGATGCGGTTTCTATTGACAGGCTGGTGCGCGGACTAAATTCCTGGCCCAGCGCGTATACTTATTATAATAAAAAAAGTTTGAAAATATGGGAAAGCGAACCCATAGAGGAAAAAACGGACGGCGGACAGAAGCCGGAGGAAACGGGAAGGAAAGCAGGGAGAATTGAAAGAGTGGAAAAGGATGCCTTTTATGTGGGAACCGGCAAAGGTCTCCTAAAGGTGACGGCCGTGCAGCTGGAGGGAAAGAAAAAGCTGCTGGTAAAGGACTTTTTGCTGGGTTATCCTATGAAGGAAGGAACAGAACTGGGATAGAAGGATTCAGGAGGTTGATGCAGATGTACGGTTATTATGGTTATTATTTTGATCCTACTTATTTTCTGGTACTGATTGGTGCGGTTTTGTGTATGGCGGCCAGCAGCAGCCTGAACAGCACATACAGCAAATATGCAAAGGTGCGCTGTATGAGCGGGATAACCGGTGCGGAGGCGGCGGCACGGATATTAAATTATTCGGGAATTCATGATGTCAGGATTGAACATGTCGGCGGAAAACTGACCGACCATTATGACCCGAAGAATAAGGTGCTTCGGCTGTCGGACAGCACGTATCAGTCAAATTCGGTAGCGGCCATCGGCGTGGCGGCACATGAGTGCGGACATGCCGTGCAGCATCAGAAAGGATATGCCCCTTTAAAAATAAGGAGCGCTTTAGTTCCGGCGGCAAACATTGGTTCCAGAATTGGAATTCCTCTTATTTTTCTGGGAGTGCTGCTGGGGCTCAGTTCCACTTTAATACAGATTGGGATATGGGTTTTTTCGTTGTCGGTTCTTTTTCAGGTTGTAACGCTGCCGGTGGAATTTAACGCTTCTTCAAGGGCTTTGGCAATGCTGCAGGATTACGGGATTACCGGCGGACAGGAAACGGACTGCTGTAGAAAGGTATTGAGGGCGGCAGCGCTGACCTATGTGGCGGGAGCGGCATCCGCTATTTTACAGCTGCTGCGTCTGGTGCTTTTATTCGGTAACAGAAGAAGGGACGACTAGAAAACATGAATATACGGGAACTGATAGTGGATATGCTGATAGAAATAGAAAACGGGAAAAGCTACAGTCATATCCTGATAAGGAATGTGCTGGATAAATACGGCTATTTTCCTGCCAAAGACAGGGCTTTTATTAAAAGGGTGACGGAAGGGACACTGGAAAGGCGGATACAGATAGATTATATTATCAATGCTTATTCCAAAGTTCCGGCAGAAAAAATGAAACCTTTGATACGTAATCTTTTGAGGATGAGCGTATATCAGATTCTTTTTATGGATGCGGTTCCGGATGCTGCGGCATGCAATGAGGCGGTAAAACTGGCGGCAAAACGGAAATTTCAGAATTTGAAAGGGTTTGTAAACGGCGTGCTGCGGAACATTGCCAGACAGAAAGAGAGGATAGGATATGGCTGCGGGGTGGATAAAGCCAAAGCAGCGGATTTTTATCCGGATAGCAAGAGAAATCCTGTGGCATATCTGTCTGTTTTTTATTCTATGCCAGAAATCATCGTCAGGATATGGTTAAAGGAATACGGGATGGAGCAGACGGAGAGAATGCTCCAGGCAATGCTGGAGATACGTCCGGTTACGGTGAGGATAAAGGAATCGCTGACGGAAAAAGAGAAAGAGGACTGGCTTGCAAAAATAGAAAAAAAGGGAATTGGCATAAGACGGCATTCCTATCTGCCCTATGCCTATTGTCTTGACCATGCGGAGGGCATCAGGAGTGTGCCCGGATTTGAAGAAGGGCTGTTTGCGGTTCAGGATGTGAGTTCCATGCTCTGTGTGGAGTGTGCGGGAATAAAAGAAGGAGATTTTGTAGTGGATGTATGTGCCGCACCGGGAGGAAAAAGCACCCATGGGGCGGAAAAGACGGGAAAAACGGGACGGGTGCTTGCCAGAGACATTTCCGCCCAAAAAACGGCTTATATCCGGGAAAATGCAAAAAGGCAGGGATTGAACATAGAAACAGAAATTGCCGATGCCATGGAATACGATGAGGAACTGGAGGGGCTGGCCGATGTGCTGCTGGCCGATGTACCTTGTTCCGGTTTAGGAGTACTTGGCAGAAAACGGGATATTAAGTATAATATAACGGAGGAGATGCTTGCCAAACTGCCTGGCATACAAAGAAAGATACTGGATACCGTATGGCGTTACGTGAAACCGGGCGGTATACTGGTTTACAGTACATGTACAATACGGAAGGAAGAAAATGAGGAAAATGCCGGATGGTTTCTTAAGAATTTTCCTTTTACGGCAGAGGATATCAGCAGCAGGCTGGAAAATGTACCGGGGACGGAAACGGCGCAGGAGGGCTATATACAGCTTTTGCCGGACATACATGAAACGGACGGTTTTTTTATTGCCGTATTCCGGAGAGAAAAGCATTAAGAAATGGGGATTAGGATGAAAAGTACGAAAATAGATATCAAATCCATGGATTTGGATGAACTGAAGATGGAAATGCAGGAAGCGGGGGAAAAGTCCTTCCGGGCAAAACAGATGTATGAATGGATGCATAAAAAGCTGGTGAGGAGTTTTGACGGAATGACGAATATTTCCAAAGAACTGCGGGAAAAGTGCCGGGAAAAATATACTTTTACCGTACTGGAAACGGTACGGGTGCAGGAATCGGCATCGGACGGGACAAAGAAATTCCTGTTCCGGCTGGCGGACGGGAATATGGTGGAAAGCGTCTGGCTGAAATATAAGCATGGGAATTCGGTCTGTGTTTCTTCCCAGGTGGGCTGCCGGATGGGCTGTAGGTTCTGCGCTTCTGCGCTGGATGGGCTGGTAAGGTCTTTAACACCTGCGGAAATGCTGGAACAGATTTATGCGATTACACTGATTACGGGAGAACGGGTTTCCAATGTGGTAGTGATGGGCATGGGGGAGCCTTTGGATAATTATGATAACCTGATTAAGTTTATCCGGCTTCTGACGGACGAAAACGGTCTGCATATCAGCCAGAGAAATGTGACGGTGTCCACTTGCGGGCTGGTGCCGCAGATGAAACGTATTGCCCGTGAAGGGCTGCAGATTACGCTGGCGCTTTCTCTTCATGCGGCTACGGATAAAAAAAGACAGAAGCTGATGCCGATAGCAAAAAAATATACGCTGGATGAACTAATAGAGGCCAGTGCATACTATTTTGAAGAAACGGGCAGAAGGATTACTTTTGAATACAGTCTGATAAACGGTGAAAACGATACGCTGGAAGATGCCGGGGAACTGGCAAAGCTGGTCAGAGGGCTGAACTGCCATGTAAACCTGATTCCCGTCAATCCCGTAAAAGAGCGGAATTTTTCTTCCGGCAGCCAGGCAAAAGTGATGGCTTTTAAAAATAAACTTGAAAAAAATGGAATAAATGTTACTATTAGAA
>DNJW01000022.1:10324-10616 GCA_003488965.1 Lachnospiraceae bacterium
AAGGGAAATGGGAAGAGATATTGATGGGGCATGCGGACAGCTAAGGCGGCGGGAGCTCCATCGGTAGTGCAGGAGGTTTCATTGTGTTGAGGACATTTTCCATTACGGATATTGGAAAAAGGAGAAAATTAAATCAGGATTATGTATTTGTATCGGAGAAGCCTTTGGGGAACCTTCCGAATCTCTTTATTGTAGCTGACGGCATGGGAGGGCATAACGCAGGAGATTATGCATCCAAATATGCGGTTGAGACAATCAAGGAGGAGGTCGCGCAATCCTTTGAGAAAAACCC
>DNJW01000022.1:10910-11072 GCA_003488965.1 Lachnospiraceae bacterium
GTAAAGATACTGGGGAAGGCGATTGAGGCCGCCAACAGCCATATCAGGCAGAAGGCAATGGAGGAAACCTGTCTCAGGGGCATGGGTACTACGGTAGTAGCAGCTACTTGTCTTAAGGATAAATATCTGGCAGTGGCCAATGTGGGCGACAGCAGGCTCTAT
>DNJW01000022.1:11351-18554 GCA_003488965.1 Lachnospiraceae bacterium
AATGTGGGCGACAGCAGGCTCTATGTGGTGAATGACAGGAAGATTGAGCAGATTACGGTAGACCACTCCCTTGTGGAAGAAATGGTGCGCAGGGGAGGAATTGACAGGAGGGCGGCAAGATATCATCCGGACAAAAATATAATTACCAGGGCAATCGGTGCTGAGGATACGGTGATGGCTGATTTTTTTAATGTGGAACTGGAACAGGGGGATACCGTGCTTATGTGTTCGGACGGGCTGACTAATATGCTGGAGGATGAAGAAATCCATATGATATTGTGCAGCCAGAATAATGTGGAAGAAAAAGCAGGGGAATTGGTGAAGGCAGCCAATAATAACGGCGGCAAGGATAATATTGCAGTGATTGTTATAGAGCCGTTTGCAGACGAGGTGGAAAATGATTAAAATTGGAATGATGATTGGAAACCGGTATGAAATACTGGAAAAGATTGGTACCGGAGGAATGTCAGATGTATATAAGTCGAAAGACCATAAGCTGAACCGTTACGTGGCAGTTAAAGTGCTGAAGCAGGAATTTTCTGAAAATGCGAATTTCGTCTCTAAATTTCAGGTCGAGGCGCAGGCGGCAGCAGGACTGGCACATCCTAATGTGGTCAATGTTTATGACGTAGGTGAAGAGAATGATATCTATTATATCGTAATGGAACTGGTGGAAGGCATTACCTTAAAGAAATATATAGAAAAAAAAGCAAGGCTTTCCGTAAAGGAAGCAATCAGCATTGCAATTCAGGTTTCCATGGGAATTGAGGCGGCCCACAACAATCATATTATACACAGGGATATCAAGCCCCAGAACATAATTATTTCCAAGGAGGGAAAGGTAAAGGTAACCGATTTCGGCATAGCAAAGGCGGCAACCAGCAATACGATTACTTCCAATGTTATGGGTTCCGTGCATTACACCTCTCCCGAACAGGCAAGAGGGGGCTACAGCGATGAAAAAAGCGATATTTATTCGCTGGGCATTACCATGTTTGAAATGCTGACAGGAAGGGTTCCTTTTAATGGGGAAACGACGGTGGCAATTGCCATTAAACATATTCAGGAACAGCTGCCCTCTCCCAGGGAATATATTCCAGAGATTCCGGTCAGCGTGGAACGGATTGTGTTCAAGTGCTGCCAGAAAAGTCCGGACCGCAGATATCAGACAATGGGCGACCTGATAGCGGATTTAAAGCAGTCTTTGATTAATCCGGATGAAGACTTTGTAAAACTGGTGAACCCGGATGAGGAAGCTTCTACCAGAATGATAACGGATAAGGATATGGTGCAGATAAAAAGACAGTCTGACAGACGGGATTCCATGGATGAAGCACTCCGGTTAAAGAAAGATGTCCGCCGGAAATATCAGGAGGAAGAGGAAGAAGACGAGGACGAGGATATTGATGAGGAGAACGAGGACGAGGATATTGATGACGATATAGACGATGAAGAAGAATATGATTCCAAAATGGAGCGTATTACTACTGTTCTGGCGGTGGTAGCGGCGCTGCTGATTGGCTGTATTGTACTTTTCCTGGTGGGAAGAACGCTGGGGATACTGCCTTTTGGCGGTGGTAACGGAGAGGACGAAGAAAAAACGCAAGAGGATTCCGGACAGGTGGAAATGCCTAAGGTAGTGGGCAGACAGCTGGAGGAGGTCAGGACAGAGCTGTTAGGGCTTGGACTGATGCCTGAGATTTCTTATAAGGAAACGGATGAATATGAGGCAGGGCTTGTGCTTGAGTGTAATATCGGAATCGGCCAGATTGTGGATTCCAAGACGGATATTGTATTGACAGTCAGCGCGGGAACCAGCGGAATTGAGGTTCCGAATGTGGTAGGAATGTCTACCGCACAAGGAGTTTCCGACTTGGAGCAGAAAGGTTTTGTGGTAAACAGGACAGAGAGCTATGATGCAACGGTGGCCAAGGGGAATATTATTTCCCAGACCCCTGAAGGGGGAACAAAGGCGCCAAACGGGACAGCGGTAACCATAAAAGTCAGTCTGGGGGCGGAAGATACGAAAGTGCGTGTTCCCAACCTGATTGGAATATCAGAGATGGATGCGATGGCGGCAGCAACGGAAAGCGGGCTTGTAATCGGCAGTGTAACGGAAGTTAACAATGAGGATCCGGCTTTGGAAGGATGCGTCTGTTACCAGAGTTATTCGGTAGGTTCTTATGTGGAACCGGGAACGGCAATTGATTTACAGGTGAGCATCGGGCCGAAGCTGGCTACCTACAGTTTTAACGGAAGCATTGAAGCGCCCTCAGCAGAGGAAGACCCGGAATATAGGGATGGTTTAAGCGTAACGGTTACCATAGATACGGATGACGGAGTACAGCTACTGAATACAAGTACGGCTTCTTTTCCTATTTCCGTCAATTATACCGGTATCAGGTCGGCATCCGGAACGGTGACTTTTACTTATACAGTCACCACAGATGCGGTAACGGATACGAATCCGGAAACGGGGGAAGTAACGACTACGGAAGGAACTTCCGTGCAGAAGACCGTATCGAGGACAATTCAATTTACACCGGAAGCATAAGGGGAAGGAGAAATGCAGGGAAAGATTATAAAAGGCATTGCGGGGTTTTACTATGTCTATGCCGGGGGAGAAACACAGGAAGGCGGGAAAATCTATGAATGCAAAGCAAAAGGTATTTTCCGCAAAGAAAATAAAAGACCGCTGGTCGGCGATGACGTGTGGATAGAGATTTTGCAGGAGGAAGAACGGACTGGAAATATTGTCCGTATTCTTCCGAGAAAAAACGAACTGATACGTCCGGCGGTAGTCAATATTGACCAGGCGCTTGTCATATTTGCCGTAGTGAAACCGGAGCCCAATTTTAATCTTTTGGACCGGTTTCTTATTATGATGGAACAGCAGGGGCTTTCCAGCATTATCTGCTTTAATAAACAGGATATTGCCACTAGGGACGAGAAGGAGGCTTTAAGGGAGGCTTATGGGCATTGCGGATACAGAGTATTGTTTGTAAGCGCCAGACAAGGGGAAGGGATGGAAGAGTTAAAGGAGCTGCTTAAGGGAAAAACCACGGCAGTGGCAGGTCCCAGCGGCGTGGGAAAATCTTCCATCATCAATTATCTGAACCCGGAAGCCGAAATGGAAACGGGGGAAATCAGCAGAAAGATTGGACGGGGAAAACATACCACAAGGCATGCGGAAATTATAGCCTTGCAGGAACACACCTATATTATGGATACGCCGGGATTTACCTCCTTAAGTCTTTTTTCTATGGAAAAGGGAGATTTACAAGGATATTACCCGGAGTTTGCCCGGTATAGGGAATGCTGCCGTTTTTCCGGCTGTTCCCATTTAAGCGAGCCGGACTGCGGAGTGAAGCAGGCTTTGGCGGAAGGAAAGATAAGCCGGGCCAGATATGAAAATTATAAAGTCCTTTACAAGGAACTGCAGGATAGAAAAATGTATAGGTAGGAAGAAAAAAACAAAATACAAGGGGGTACATGATAGTGAAAGAAGATAGAAGCAAAGGGAAATCCCGCAGCAGTTTTTCCGGGAAGCTGGGTTATGTCCTGGCGGTTGCCGGCTCGGCCGTAGGGCTTGGGAATATTTGGCGTTTTCCTTATTTAGCGGCAAAATACGGCGGAGGTATTTTCCTTTTGGTGTATCTGATTTTAATGCTGACCTTTGGCTATGCGCTGATTGTATCGGAGACCGCATTGGGGCGTATGACGAAAAAAAGTCCGGTGGGGGCGTTTCAGGCATTTGGAAAAGGACCTGCTTTTCGGTTTGGAGGCTGGATTAATGCCGTGATTCCTATGCTGATTGTGCCCTACTACAGTGTGATTGGCGGATGGGTAGCAAAATATCTTTTTGAGTATCTGCGCGGAAATACGGCTTTGCTGGCAGAGGATGGATATTTTACCAGATTTATTGCAGAGGGCTTTTCTGTGGAGATGTGGTTTCTTTTCTTTAGTCTGGCTGTCGTAGCCGTACTGTTTGCCGGTGTCAAACAAGGTGTGGAACGGGTGTCGAAAGTAATGATGCCGCTGCTTGTGATATTGGCTGTTTTGGTTGCCGGCTATTCCATGACCAGACCGGGAGCTTTTGAGGGCGTGAAGTATTTTCTGGTTCCTAATTTTGCAAATTTTTCCTGGATGACTGTGGTTGCGGCTATGGGACAGATGTTCTATTCGCTGTCTATTGCTATGGGAATTCTGTATACCTATGGTTCCTATATCAGGGAGGATGTTGATATTGAGAAATCTACCGCCCAAGTGGAGATTTTTGACACAGCCATTGCTATGCTGGCGGGGCTTATGATTATTCCGGCGGTCTTTGCCTTCTCCGGAGGAGATCCGGATACTTTGCAGGCAGGCCCGTCGCTGATGTTTATTACCATTCCGAAAGTATTTGCCAGCATGGGATTTGGAACGGGAGCCGGGATTATGTTCTTTCTTCTGGTGCTGCTTGCGGCATTGACCAGCGCTATTTCTCTGGCGGAGTCCGGTGTCTCTACCTTTGAGGACCAGCTGGGCTGGAGCCGCCGTAAAGCTACGCTTTGGATGGGGGTGACTATGGCTGTGTTCGGTTCGGCTTCGGCTCTTGGTTTTGGGGCGCTGGATTTTGTCCGGTTTCTGGGAATGTCCATTCTTGACTTTTTTGATTTCCTGACTAATTCTTTGATGATGCCGGTAGCAGCACTTGCTACTTGTCTTCTGATTACCCGGGTGGCTGGGCTTGACAAGATTGCAGAGGAGGTGGAGAAGTCCTCGGATTTTAAGCGCAAAGGAATGTACAAGCTGTTTATGAGGTATCTGGCTCCGGTTTGTATCGTGGTGATTCTGCTTAGTTCTATTGCAAATGTGTTGGGGTGGATTTCTATGTAGGAAACAGAAAAGTTTCATCCGCAGTTAGTTTATCCACATATCCGATGTGATTATAGCAGAGAATTGTGAATTTTGTATAGAGGCACACTCATATTAACAAAGGCGAAATCCCATTTCGTAATTATTGATTTTAGTGTTCATTTCACATGTAATAAAAAAAGAAGGGAAAGGCAGATAAAACTCTTTTCTTTTTTCATTGCTATATATAGCATTTTAACGATGGCTGTTGCCATATGGTTTTGTCAAAGCCAGACAGCCGATGCAAAATCTATGTTTACGGAACATGACATGGCGATTGCGTCGGCTTTATTAGAGAAGGGCATTTCAAAAGAAGTGATTTCCAATGCTGTTTCCAATACGGAAATCAGTGCAGATGGAGCAAAATTGCTGAATCTTTTGGGAATTGGAGAGGATACGGTTAACAATTCACTCCCTTACGGAAATCCTGAACAGACGGTTCTCTGCGATATGGGTTGGACAAGTGAGGCGGTGTGCTACAATGCGTATTGGAAGGGAGGTGGTGTTCCCTTGAGTTACAAAGAGGCTATCATTCAGTTAGTCGGAAAGATACATAACGAAAGAATCCTCAAGAGGATATACGAACTTGTTTTGTATCTCTGCACCATGAGCGAGACTGGCAGTTAAAAGACTGTCAGTCTTTTTCCGTTTCCGCATCTTCAAAAAGGGATGCAGTTTTTTCAATGAAACGCTTGAATTTTTTTGTCACCAGTGGTCAACCATATGTAATCAACGCCAAACTCCCGACAAATGGATTTCGTCATTTGTTCGGTGAGACCACGTTCACCTTGCGTCACTCATATTCACCTCCTCCATGTGATTAAGCATAACAGCAGAAAACATAAAAGCCAATAAAAAAGTTGGCAAAGGGCACAAATAGTATTAAAAAGTAGGCAAAGGGGATTAAAATGTAGGAGTAGGGCACAAAAAGGAGGTGAAACGAGAGTGAAAATCAATGCAGTTGTAGAAATAGACGAGAACGCAATCATAAGACAGATGCAGAAAGTGAAAGAGGCAGGAGATAAATTCACAGAAGAAATATTAAAACTGCGGGGAATGATGTGTGTAGAATCTCCGGAACTAGAGAGAAAGGAGAAACACAGAACGGTCTCTCTTTGTAAATGAAAGCGTCAATGAGTGGTGTCAGAATTATCGAGAACAGACGAAAGAGCGTTCTCCAGAGCAGAGTGATATTTTCGGAGAATAGAAATGGTCGTACATTCATTATATGGCAGGAAAAGCAGCCGGGAAAGCGGAGGCGATGGGAGCAGAAACAGGCAGCAGCCGCAACGGTTTAATGGCAGCAGGTGACAAGGGAAAGAGATATATCATCTGGAGAGAGATTCGCAGTTGCCTCTGGAGATTGAACATATTTATCCGGACTATTCAATCTATCCAGAATTGACAAAAGAAACGGCATACGGTGGTTTAAACGGAGGAGAGTATGCTACATGCTTTTCCGATACATACTTGGAGTTTGATTTTCCCATTTTTTAAAAGTATAGCAGAAACTGCTAAAAGTCTGAAAGCCGCATTGTATTCCGATTTCTTTTATAGAAAAAGAGGTGGATTTCAGTAAAAATTTAGCGGCAGATATCCGTGTAGAAATCAGATACTGATAGGGAGTTACACCTGTTTCTTTTGCAAAGATTCTTGTAAAATAAAAAGGGCTTAGGCAGGCGTTTTCGGCAAGGTCATTTAAAGTAATCGATTCGGAAAAATGCTCGTTGATATACGAAATAGAACTTTTAACCGGTTCATGGGAAAACTGTGTATCGTTTGGAGAGAGTGCAGTCAGATGATTTAAAATATAAGTAATTTTTTCGGAAATCAGTATTTCGTTGATAGAATTTCCTGATTGAAAAAAATAAAACATTTCTTTAATTTCCATATAAATCATATGGAATTCTGTTGGCTGAACGCAATTCCCAAATTTTTCTGTTAAATAATCATAATAGTTTCGTGCAAGCGGTCCGTCAAAGTGAAACCACAAAGCTTTCCAGCTGGAAGAGCTGCCATATTCATGAGGTGCATAACAGTCAATAAGCACAAGGGATCCTTTATTTACATGAAAAGATCGAGTGTCAAGTTTTATATCACATTCCCCATCTAAAATCAACATTATTAAAAAGCTGTGAAAGTTGCTTCGCTTTAGATAATAGCTGCTGTCATAGTGATAATATCCGATGTGTGTCAGATAAAAAAATAGTTTTTTGGCAGTTATACTTGGAGTATAAACATAATATTCCGAAACGGGATTAATATTTGGCACATGCGTTTTCATTTTGAAACTCCTTTTGTGTTTAA
>DNJW01000391.1:0-3869 GCA_003488965.1 Lachnospiraceae bacterium
GCTCATTGCCTGCGGGAATAAAAAGGAAATGGGGGAGGGATATGCCGGAAATTATGACGATGGGGGAATTGCTCTGTGAGATTATGCGTCCTGAAGAAGGGGTGGAATTATATGAGACAGGGGATTTCAAGGGACCTTATCCTAGCGGTGCACCGGGAATCTTTGTCAGTACTGCGTCACGGCTGGGCTGCTCTTCCGGTATTATTGCAGGTGTAGGGAACGACGATTTTGGAAAAAATATTATGGACCGGCTGATAAGGGACGGGGTAGACTGCCGTTGGATACTGAAGAGTGGAAAGGGTTCTACAGGGGTGGCTTTTGTAACATATTATGCCGATGGCAGCAGAAAATTTATTTTTCATGTGGAAAATACTTCTGCTGTTGAGCCGAAGGCACCGGAGAGTATGGAAGGAATGGGAGATACCAAATATTTCCATATAATGGGCTGTTCGCTGATGGCTTCTGCGGAGTTTGGCAGAGAAATCCTGAAAACTATGAAGCTGTTTAGGCAGAAAGGTGCAAAAATCAGCTTTGACCCTAATGTAAGGCCTGAACTGCTGCGCGGTTCTGAGGGTTTGGATGTGGTACAAGAGGCATTTCTCACTTGTAATCTTTTAATGCCAGGAGTGCGGGAACTGAAAATGCTGACAGAGAGGAGTACGGTAGACGAGGCGGTAGCTGCTGCCTTTGAAAATGAAAATCTGGAAATTCTTGTTTTGAAAAACGGTTCCAAGGGTTCCTGTGTCTATACAAGAAAGGGGCTGGAACTGGAAATGGGAGTTTATCCGGTAAAACAGCTGGATGCAACGGGAGCGGGAGACAGCTTTGATGCAGCCTTTATCTGCGGGCTGCTGCAAGGGAAGGGACTGAAAGGTGCAGCACAGATGGGAGCGGCAGCCGGAGCATTGAATGCTGCGGCATTTGGGCCGATGGAGGGTCAGATTTCGCAGGAAACCATAGAGAAGATGATACATAGGCATTCATAAAATAATGAAAAATGAAAGGAGAAGAAGTATGTCATTTGTTACATCGGAAAAAATGTTATTGGATGCCCAGAAGGGCGGCTATGCAGTGGGAGCGTTTAATGTGGAGAACATGGAAATGGTAATGGCGGTAATTGAGGCAGCAGAGGAACTGCGTGCTCCGCTGATGCTTCAGACAACTCCGTCTACCGTAAAATATGCAGGGCTGGATTTGTATCTTGCAAATGTAAAGGCGGCGGCGGACCGGGCCAGTGTTCCGGTATGTCTGCATCTGGATCACGGCGACAGTTTTGATTTGGCGATGCGTGCGCTGCGTATCGGATATAGTTCAATTATGATTGACGGCTCCCATAGCGTGTTTGAAGAAAATATAGCGGTAACAAAGGCTGTTGCAGATGCCTGCAGACCGTCTGGAATTCCGGTAGAGGCCGAACTAGGCAAAGTGGGCGGAAAGGAAGACGATTTGGATGGAGGAAACGGCGGCTACACAGAGCCGGAAGAGGCAAAAGAATTTGTGGAACGTACGGGAATAAGTTCCCTGGCAGTGGCTATCGGAACGGCTCATGGTGTTTATAAGGGGGAGCCTAAGCTGGATTTGGAACGCTTGGAAGAAATAAGGAAGGTCGTTTCCATTCCGCTTGTGCTGCATGGAGCAAGCGGGTTGTCGGAAGAAGCGGTTGTGGGGAGTATTAAAAGAGGAATCTGTAAAGTGAATTTCGCTACAGAACTGAGAATTGCCTACACGGACGGGGTGAGAAAATTTCTGGCGGAAAATCCGGATGCCTTTGACCCGAAGAAGTACGGAAAAGTAGCCATGGAGCATGTAAAGGAAACGGTAAAACAGCGTATAAAAATGTGTGGCTGCAATGGAACAGTGTAAAGTGCCTGAAAAAGAGATACTGCTGTTTGTCAGTGATATGGATGGGACGCTGCTTCGGGAAGATTTTACGATAAGCCCTGGGAATCTGGCTGCTATACGCCAGCTGGAGCCTGCAGGAATCCGGTTTGCTGTCGCTACAGGACGGACATATTATGATGCAAAAATGATATGTGCCAAGCATGGCTTAAATCCTTATATTATTTCCAATAATGGGGCATGTGTGTTTCATCCGGACGGAACATTGCTTTTCGGCAGAAAACTCGACAAAAGTTTTGTGTCGGAAACCGTAAACTACTTGGAACAAGAGGCAATATGTTACGGACTGGGAGAAAGCGAAGGTTACATTGCCCCGAAGAACTGGATGGAGGTTTTTGATAAGGAAGTAGCCAGATTAAGAACAGAAGGAATGGATATCCCGGAAGAAAAAGCGGAGTTTGCCAAACAGGAGACGCAGGCACAGCATGGAGTCCGTATAGTAGAAAATATGCAGGAATATCTGAAACAGGGAGATGCAGTATACAGTATTTCTTTGATTACATATGACGAAGCGGTACTGCGAAGGGTACGCGGATGGATGTCCGGCTATCAGGGACCTGCGGTATGCATATCCGGAACACATAATGCGGAGATTATGTTTCAAGATTGTACAAAAGGAAGAACTTTAGAATTATTATGCCAACATCTTAAGATTTCCGCCGGACAGGCGGCTGTGGCAGGGGACAGTTTGAATGATTTGGACATGTTTGAGCGGACTGGCCTGGGATTTGCCATGGGTAATGCGAGGAAAGAAATCAAGGACGCAGCGGATGTGGTAACAAAGCCGGGCAAAGAGGATGGGGTAGCAGAAGCAATCGGATATCTTCTTGGCTAGAGTGTTCCGCATTATTCTTGATTATGTAAAATAGGAAAAGGAGCAGGATGGAGAATGAAAAAGAAGCTGGCGGTATTTACACTTGCGTTAGGGCTGGTACTGGCATTGCCGGGAGACAGTGGCAAAGAGGGCAGGAGTATGGAGTATTCAAAGGAATACGGATGCGCGGAAGAAGAGGAGGTAACAGTAAGGTCAAAGATTTATATGGCGGCAGCCGGCAAGAACACAGAAAATAAAAACAGTGTGAAAAAAGCAGATGAAAAGGAAAATGCAAGGAAAGAAGAAGAGAAACTTCCGGAATATACAGTAAGCGCTTTTGAGAGCCCTCAGGCAATGTATGCTTCATCGGCAGTAAATGTAAGAAAAGGACCGTCCACCGCTTTTGACAAAGTGGGAGGTTTGAGCCGGGGGCAGGAGGTTACGGCAACCGGACAGGCGGATACCGGCTGGTATGAAATTGCCTATGGCGATAATAAAGCTTATGTCAGCAATAAATATCTGCAGACGGAAAAACCGGCAGAGCAGCAGCCGGCACCTCAGCCTCAGGAAGCCGGAGCCGTACAGGCAGTAACGGAAGTGAAGAATGTATCGGGAGTGATTCTGGTAGGAGATTCCAGATTTGTACAGATGCAGGCGAATGTAGGGGAAAACAGCTGCACATGGATTGCGGAGAGCGGCAAAGGCTACAACTGGTTTAATGAAAATGCGGTAGCAAGGATTGACAGCTGTGTGGGAAAAGGCTCCAAAATTCTGATTAACCTGGGAGTGAATGATCCGGGCAACCTGAATAATTATCTGGCGCTTGTAAATGCAAAAGCGGCAGAGTGGGTAGGAAAAGGAGCGGTAGTATATTATGCTTCCATAAATCCAGTATGGGAAAATCCCTATGTGACGGAAGAGCAGGTGGAATACTTTAACAGCCAGATGCTAAGCGGCCTAAGCGGCGACGTACATTGGATAGACAGCCACAGTTATTTGAATACGATAGGCTATAAGCTGGTAGACGGGCTTCATTATAATGCGGAGACATATCAGAACTTATATGCTTATTACATGAGTTGTTTCTAAAAAACTTGTACTTGAACAGCGAATCTGCTATAATCTTTTGTGGTAATTATAGTAAACGACATAACAA